>JAPLXT010000055.1 GCA_026395935.1 Candidatus Nomurabacteria bacterium
ATGCCTGCAGATAAAGAGTTTTTCCCATTGATTTTAAAAGGAAAGAAGCTTTTAGTAACGTCCTATTATTCTCCATTCCAGAAAGAATTGAAAAGAAAAGTGGAAATAGAGGAAGTAGAGGAACTACCAGAAGATTAAAAAATTAGAGTTATATTGAAAAATTTAGATAAATGTGTATAATTAGCCTTGTTAGAATATGCGTCGGTGGTGGAGTGGTCTATCACAACAGACTGTAAATCTGTCGGCTTCGGCCTTCGTTGGTTCGAATCCAACCCGACGCACAAATAATAAAAAACTAAGCTTTTGCTTAGTTTTTTATTTTGGTTAATTTGTGATAAAATATACTCATGTCACAGCTTTATAGTAATTCAATTTTTTGGGTAGATATAGAAAAGATTAAACCGAATCCTTTTCAACCTCGTCGCGATTTCGACGAAGCCCGATTGCAGGATTTAGCCGATTCAATTCGTCAGTATGGAGTGCTTCAGCCTCTCGTTGTTTCTCGTGTAGAAATTTTAAAGGAAGATGAAGGTATAGCTGTCGAGTATGAGCTGATCGCTGGAGAGAGAAGGTTGCGAGCTTCGAAGATAGCTCACCTCGATCAAGTTCCAGTCATTATTCGCGTTGGTGACGACAACATGGCGAAGCTTGAGCTTGCAATTATAGAGAACCTTCAACGTGAAGATTTGAATGCCGTTGATCGTGCTCGTGCATTTTTCAGACTTGTAGAAGAATTTAAATTTAATCATACACAGATCGCCGCCAAGATCGGCAAAAGTCGCGAATATGTTTCTAACACTTTACGAATATTGGCACTTCCTCAAGACATGCTTGATGAATTAGTTTTATTTAAGGAAATAGTTTGGAAGAAGCTTACAGTTCGTGATGCGGAGAAGATAGCTCGTAAAGTAGCTTTCGACAAAGTTCGTAAGAAGGAATACATGCAAGATCCAGAGATCAATGAGATCGAAAATAAACTTCAAGAGACGTTAGGTACGAGGGTTCATATTGAGAGAAAAGAAAATGGTGGATATATTACTATAGATTTCTTTACGAACAATGATTTAAGAACTATTCTAGACATTATTAAATCAAAAGTAGATGAGGTAGGCAATCCCAATAAGATGCTCGATAGTTTTATCTCACAAAAAGAATCTGAAGCTAAGGTAGTAGATATAATTATAGAAGCACCCAAATTAGCTACGGCGGGATCGAATTTAGATAGTATTGAAAATGAACTTAATCTTTTAGAGGATCGCACAAATGAAGAGATAAAAAAAGCTGAAGAAGAAGTGGATCTATACAATATCAACAACTTCTCACTCTAAAAATTAAAAAATCGTATAGGTCTGACCTATACGATTTTTTAATTTTTTCCAAATGATAAAAATTTAGATAGAAGGCTATGCTCCTTTAAATATGCATTTATTTCTCTTCTCGCGAGGTTGGTCTTGGCGTAGTCGAGCCACTTGGATGAAGGATTAGTATTTTTATTTATTTGGATTTCTACTATATCATGAGTTCTGAGCTTAGTTCCTAATGCGGCATTTTTCCCATTAACTTTTGCTCCCTGTATGTGATTTCCGATATCGGTATGTATAGCATAACCAAAATCAATAGGTGAGGAATCTTCTGGTAAGTCTATGACGTCTCCTTTTGGTGTGAATACGAAAATACGATCTTTGAAGAAGTTTAATTTAATATTTTCCAAGAATTTTTCAGGGCGATGTTCCTCTTCATTTTGGTTTAGTTCTTTCAATTGGTTTATCCATCCTAGGTTTTTATTACTTATTTCTTTGCCGATTTCTTTTTCTTTATATATGAAGTGAGCTGCTATACCGTTCTCAGCATTCCTATGCATTTCATGTGTACGAATTTGAATTTCAACAATTCCTCCTGTGCCAGTAAAAATGGTTGTATGTAAACTTTGGTAGCCATTTGCCTTAGGCATTGCTATGTAATCTTTTATACGATTAGGTACTGGAGTCCATTCGCCATGAATAATTCCTAAAACGTGATAGCAGTCAGTTATATTATCTACCATAACGCGTAGAGCTATGATGTCATAAATTTTACCGATATCCATATTATATTTTTGAAGCTTTCTCCAAAGAGAATATAAATGTTTTTGTCTGTAGTCTACTATTGCATTCTTCATACCAGATTCTTTTATCTTTCCTGTTAAATTATTCTTAACTTCAATTAAGTACCTCTCTTTTGCATCCTTTTTTTCGTTTAGTAATTTTTTTACTTCCTCATATTCTTTAGGATAAGCGTATTCAAAAGCCGCATCTTCGAGGCGTCCCTTTAGGCGACCCATAGAGAGTCTGTCTGCGAGTGGGGCATATATCTCAAGAGTCTCAAGAGCAATTCGCTTCTGTTTGTCTGGGCGGACGTATTTTAATGTTTCTATATTATGAAGCCTATCTGCAAGTTTAATAGTAAGCACACGTAAATCCTCCGCCATTGAAACGAAGAATTTTCTTAAGTTTTCTACCTTGCGTTCTATGCCTTTATATCTAACTGTTCCAAGTTTTGTTACTCCTTTGACGAGTGAGACTATTTCAGGACCAAATTCTTTTTCCAATTCTTCTTCTGTAGTATTAGTGTCTTCTATAACGTCATGAAGGATTCCGGCAGAAATTGTTTTTGCTTTCATTCCTAGCTCTGCTAAATTTTTTGCAGTAGCAAACACATGGTTGAAATAGGGTTCACCACTTTTACGCAATTGACCCTCATGAGCCTTCTTGGCAAAATTAAAAGCCCTTTCTATTATATCTATATCTTCATCCTTTAAGCTTTCCACTAAGGACAATATTTCTTTTACATTCGGCTTCATATGGATAGTATATCAAAAAAAGTAAAAACTAGCTCTAAGAGCTAGTTTTTACTTTTTTTATTATTTTTTATATCTTCACCTGTCTTGTGGGGATTATGATTCCTACACATTTTGTTCGAGCATCTCTCGGGGATAGTTTTGGTGCCTTCCATCATAAGTGATCCACATAAGTCACAAATATTTCCAGTTGGTTTTGCTTTTATGGTATTTTTACAATCAGGATAGTTACTACATGAATAGAATATTCCAAATCGCCCACGTCTTTCCATCATTTTACCCACCTTACAAATAGGGCATGTGATGTCTGTCATTTTCCTTTTTGTTTCTTCTTCGTCTTGTTTTATAAATTTACATTTTGGATATCTAGAGCAAGATATGAAAGTTCCAAATTTACCCTCACGCACTACAAGCTTACCTCCACCACTCTTTCCTTTTTTTTCTCCACAAAGAGGGCACATCTCGCCAGTCTCTTTTGGACCCTCGAGTATTTTTCCTTCTATTGTTCGTGCACCTGTACAATCTGGATACTTGCTACAAGAATAGAATTTTCCTCCACGTGAAAGTTTTACGATCATATTACTTCCGCAAACAGGGCATAGTATATCAGCCGGTGCTTCGCCCATGTTGTTTGTCTTTGCAAGTTTATCTTTTTCTTTTACATCTTTTTGGAATGGAATATAGAAATCTTTCAAAGTTTTTACATATTCTCTTTTACCATTTGCTATGTCGTCTAGTTCGTCTTCCATTTCGGCTGTAAAAGTATCACTTATATATTCCGCAAAATTATTTTCAAGGAAGGATGACACAACGTCTCCAGTATCAGTAGGGAACAATGTTTTGCCAACTTTTCCTACGTACCCTCTATCTTCCAGTGTTTTCATAATTGAAGCATAAGTAGAAGGACGCCCAATATCACGAGCTTCAAGTTCTTTCACGAGGCCAGCTTCAGTATATCTGTTTGGTGGCTCTGTGGCTTTCTCTGTACTATTTAGTTCGAGAAGATTAAGAGAATCTCCTACTTTTACTTCTGGAAGTTCTACATCTTCACCTCGAGCTCCTGTATCGCAAATTAACCATCCAGGGAAAAGAACTCTTGAACCATTAGCAGTAAAGTCAGGGAATTCACCTTCTTTTATATTTGCAATAATTTTAGTTTTCAATAATTTTGCATCAGACATTTGTGAAGAGACAACTCGCT
Source organism: Candidatus Nomurabacteria bacterium (assembly GCA_026395935.1). Lineage (GTDB taxonomy): Bacteria > Patescibacteriota > Minisyncoccia > Phycocordibacterales > UBA9973 > UBA8515. Next base: position 4,038 of record JAPLXT010000055.1, read on the forward strand.
CCCAGATGAGCTGATATAGTCTCTTTTGCTCATCATTTATTCCTGCATTCATTTGCTCGACGTGTGTAGGACGAATAGCTTCATGAGCTTCTTGAGCATTTTTAGACTTTGCTTTATAGAAATGTTTTTCAGCGTATTCTTTACCATACTTTTTTTCTACGAGTGCAAGTATTTGGTTCTGGGCGACTATACTTAAATTTGTACTATCTGTACGCATATAAGTGATAAAGCCCGCTTCATAAAGCTTCTGGGCAACTTGCATAGTGCGTGAAGGAGAGAATCCAAGTCTAGTGCTCGCAGTCTGTTGCAATGTTGAAGTAGTAAATGGCGCGCGCGGCTGTCTCTTCTGTTCACTCGTTTTCAAATCTTTTATGAACCATAATTCTCTCTTGCCAAGTTCGAGAATTTTGTCTACTAATTTTTTGTCACGTGGTTCTTCTACGCACGACAAAGTTATTTTGTCCCCGCCTGCTCCCTCGTGAGGGCGGGCAGGTTTTTTATTTGTTTCGAAAAGTCCTTCTATCGTCCAATATTGTTCAGGTATGAATGCGCGGATTTCTCTTTCTCTTTCCATTATTATTCGTAGTGCAGGGGATTGTACGCGACCAGCGGAAAGTCCATAGCGAACTTTCTTCCAGATTATTCCTGATAGATCGTAGCCGACGAGTCTGTCGAGTACGCGACGAGCTTCTTGAGCTTTCACAAGATCTTGATCTATATCACGAGGATTTTTAAGAGCTTCTTCCACTGCCTCTTTTGTAATTTCATGGAAGGTGACTCTTTGTATTTTCGCTTTTATTTTCTTATCAGCATCTAGAAGTTCTTTCAAGTGCCAAGATATTGCTTCTCCTTCGTGGTCCGGGTCAGTCGCGAGCATTATCTCTGTGGCACGTTCTCCGAGTGCAGTTAGCTCATGAACTACTTTTTCTTTACCTTTTGAAATTTCATAACGAGGCACGAAACCTGCGGGGATGTCTATTGCATCTTTGTTTGATTTTGGTAAGTCTCTTATGTGTCCTACACTTGCACGCACAGTAAATGCTCCATCGAGATACTTCTCGATAGTTTTTGCTTTTGATGGTGATTCAACAATTAAAAGTTTCATATTGGTCTAAGTATTACACGAAAACATATTTTTTAGCAAATATTGAATTTATTTTTGCTATATATCATATTAAATTATATAATATTAATATTAGTAATTAAATTTTAATTTATGAAAAAAATAATTTTGGGATTGTTTCTGTTTGGCTTTCTATTTGTAGGTTCTCAAGCTTTTGCTGAAAATACCCTTACTTCTTTTCCTGTAATAATTTCTTCTAATACTCTTATTTGTCCACCAAATATGCCCAACCCTCTTGCGCTCTGTTCAGATGGAAGAATTGAAGCAGCTACAAAGGATGCCAACAATTGTACGACTTCATGGCGATGTACTAACCCTAGGAATGATCTAGGTTGTATAAATCATGAAATATACAGTACCTTTACAAAACAACTTTGCCCGATTATAAATATAGACAGTGGTTGTACTAGTACGAGTAAGTATAGTTCCACTACAGGTCAAGCATGCCTGGGTAAAATTCCCGAAGTAGATGGTGGTTGTAATGGTATAAATAAATATAGTTTAATGACAGGAAAACTTTGCAGTAATTTTACTGGTATTTATACACCTGTGATTCCAGTTACGATTGATATTCCTATAACCCGAACTCTCAAGCTCGGCATAAAAGGGGATGATGTCAGAGCTCTTCAAGCATTTCTAAACTTACTTGCAGATGGATCATTTGGTCCTAAGACTCAAGCTAAAGTTATGGAATGGCAAGCAGCTCATGACTTGACTGCCGACGGATCATTTGGAAGAATGAGCCGAGAGAAAGCAGGATTGAATCAATAATTACATTTTTCTTATCTCTCCCATTTCTTCTTTTATTAATTCTTTTATTTCCATTATAGAAAGAAGGGCGTTGGCGGGGCCAATATTCATGCCGAGTTCGCGGATGAGGTCATTGCGTTCCATCGGCTCGCGGAGGAGTTCGATGATTTTCATTTCATCTTTTCCGCAGTCAGCATATTTTTCTTTGTCACTTCTTTTTTCTTTTGTTACTTCGAAGCCAAGTGCCTCTAATACTTCGCCACTATTTGTGACAGGTGTTGCTCCTTGTTTTATGAGCCAGTTTGTTCCATTTGAATTTGAAGAAAAGGCTGAGCCGGGGACGGCGAGAACGTCGCGATTATAATCGAGAGCCATACGGGCAGTAATTAAAGTACCTGACTTTTCTTCTGCTTCTATTATTAGTACAGCTTTTGAAATTCCTGCCATTAAACGATTTCTTTGAGGGAAAGAATAAAGAGTAGCTTTCCAAGAAGGATCCATTTCAGAAATTAAGCACCCTCCCTTATCTATAATTTCTTGAGCAAGTTTTACATTATTTCTTGGATGTAAAACTGAGTTATCTAGTCCCGATCCAGGAAAAGATATTGTAGTAAGTCCTGCTTCAAGTGCAGCCTTGTGAGCAATAGTATCGATACCTATAGCAAGGCCAGAGACAATAACTATAGGATACCCTTTAAGCCCATGAATTAATTTTTCGCAGATATCCCTACCGTATGAAGTGTATTTACGAGAGCCTACAACAGCAAGATAGACAACATCTTCACTTGGAAGTTTGCCTCTTATATATAGAGTCTTAGGTGGTTGGGGAATTTCGTTTAGTCCCTCAGGAAATTGTTCAGGTTTTAGTTTATAAATGTCTTCCATATTTTTTATTAGGCTTTCATAAAATTAGCTTTCAAAAAGAGTCCAGATATTTTTCTGCTGAAAAATTCTTCATTGCTCGGGCCGTCGCCCTTGCGCACGCCTCTTTTTGAAACTAATTTTATTACAGCCATTAATTGTATTTTGAAAAGAGAATTTGGAAATAGTCTTATCAGAGGGGCGTGCGCAAGCCTGTCGAGGCGAGCAATGAGGAAATTTCTAGTAAGAAATTATCCGGACCCGATGAGAAGAGCTATTTCCAAATTCTCTTTTCTCATATTTGTGTATTATATCATTTTTTATTATACTATATACATTATGTTAGATATTAAATTCATACGTGAGAATAAAGATATAATTAAGGAGGGTGCAAAGAAGAAGCACATAGAAGTAGATATAGATGCTTTGCTCGGAGCAGATGAGAAGAGGTTAGAACTTCTCTCTCGTGTTGAATTTCTACGTGGCGAACAAAATAAAATGAATAATTCTATTGCCAATGAGAAAGACATGGCTCTTCGTGGACAGATGATAGGAGAAATGAAGATGGTAAAAGATGAACTAGTTGGCAAAGAAGAAGAATTGAAAACTGTGATGACGGAATGGCAAGGATTAATGCTCACAGTTCCAAACGTCCCTGACATGTCTGTGCCTGATGGAGATAGTGATGAAGACAATCAAGAAGTAAAAGCATGGGGAGAAAAGCCAAGCTTTAATTTTGAAGCTAAGGATCACATTGAGCTCATGACCAATCTCAAAATGGTTGACTTTGATCGTGGAGTTAAGGTTCATGGATTTAGAGGTTACTTCCTTACTGGTGATGGAGTACGTCTCTCGATGGCTATTTGGAATTACGCTATGGATTTCTTTTCTAATAAGGGTTTCATACCTTTTATTCCGCCAATAATTGTAAATAGGAAAACTTTCTTTGGCACAGGTTATCTACCTCAAGGTGAAGATGATTTATATAAAACTCAAGATGGCGATTTTCTCGCTGGCACTGCTGAGGTTCCACTTATGGGTTTCCATGCAGATGAGATTCTTAAAGAAGAAGAATTACCTAAGAAGTATTTAGGATTTTCACCTTGCTACAGACGTGAAGCAGGAAGTCACTCAAAAGACGTGAAAGGTCTCATTAGAGTAAATGAATTCTATAAGCTTGAACAAGTTGTGCTCTGTAAAGCTTCCCATGCCGAAAGTGTAGCTTATCACGAAGAGATCAATCGCAATACAGAAGAATTCATAGAGTCGCTTAATATTCCTTATCATACGGTTATGAACTGTGGTGGAGACTTGGGTATGGGTCAAGTGAAGAAGTACGACGTAGAACTCTGGGTGCCTAAAGAAGGTAAATACAGAGAGATATCTTCAGCTTCGTATTTCCACGATTTTCAAACTCGCCGACTAAATATTCGTTATAAAGACCAGAGTGGCAAAATGAATTATGTTCATTCACTTAACTGCACAGCTATACCTACCCCTAGAATATTAGTTTCAATGGTGGAGAATTTTCAGCAAGCAGATGGTAGTATTAAAATTCCAGAAGTTTTACAAAAATATTTAGGGAAAGATATTATTTCATAAATTTAAAATATGAAAGATATTCCTACATCACCACGAATAGCGCAAATTAAGCGTAATCGTAAAGTAGGACGATTGCGTTTGATTATATTGTTGATTATCTTATTTATTTCTTTAGTGGGAGCTCTTTCTTATTTCTCAGCTAATCAAAAAATTTTAATTAATAAAGTTGTAATTACTGGTAATAGTATTATTGATTCTTCGGATTTAGAGCAAAGTGTGAATGAAAAAATTGTAGGGCGCTACTTTGGCCTTTTTGCTCGTGCGAATTTTCTAATATATCCACATAGTAAAATTTATAAAAGTTTAATTAAAGAATTTTCTAGAATAGAAAGTTTATCAGTCAAGCGTGAGGGGTTACATACTATCCATATCACAATAGTTGAACGTGCGGGGAAATATCTATACTGTGGTGTAATAGTTCCAGAGAATAAAGATCAAGTAGGAGAGAATTGTTATTTCATAAATAATGATGGATATATTTTTGATAAAGCACCTTATTTCTCAGGAGATATATATTTTAAGTATTATGAAAATTTATCGGGAGATAATTCCAAGCCACTTGGATTGCAGGTATTTATTCCTACTCGTTTCCATGAAATAGCAAGATTTATAGATGGAGTAGAAGGACTTGGATTCAAGCCGATATATCTTGTAAGGTCATCTCTCGGGCAATATTCACTTTATCTAAAATCTGCAGGGAGTAACCTTAACCCCAAGATACTTTTTAAAGAAGAAAATGATTTGAATACAATATTTGATAATTTTGGGACTGCCATGGGTGAGAAAGAATTTGCAAATGAGATCAATTCCAAGTATGATACTCTCTCATATATAGACCTACGATTTACAAACAAGGTACTATATAAATTTCAATAATGAAAAAATTCTGGGATAAATTACCAAAACCATTCTTTTGTTTAGCACCGATGGCCGACGTCACTGATGCGGCTTTTCGGTCCATACTTGCAAAGTATGGTAAGCCGGACGTCACTTGGACGGAGTTCGTCTCTGCTGATGGCCTTGTGAGTGGTGGAAAAGATATACTTAAATATGATCTACTATATAGCGAAAAGGAAAGGCCAATAATCGCCCAGCTTTTCTCTTCTAATCCTATCAAGATGCGCGAGGCCGCAAAGTATGTAGCTTCACTTGGATTTGATGGTATTGATATTAATATGGGCTGTCCTGATAAATCAGTGGAGAAGGGTGGTGCCGGTGCAGCAATGATGAAAGATATGAATAAAGCTCGCGAGATTATACAAGCTGTTAAAGATGGAATTAAAGATTCTAAAAAGAAAAATGTATCAGTTTCTGTAAAAACTCGCATTGGTTATAGCAAGAATCAGATAAACGAATGGATTCCATTTTTGCTTTCGCGAGATATAGATGCGCTAACAATTCATGCAAGAACAAGGAAAGAGATGTCCCTCGTTCCTGCTAGGTGGGAGCATGTGAAGGAAGTGGTGAAGATAAGAAATAAAATAGGCGTGAAGACAAAAATAATAGGAAATGGAGATGTGAGAGATTTAAAACATGGATATGAACTTGCAAAAGAGACTGGTTGTGATGGAATTATGATTGGAAGAGGAGTTTTTGGGAATCCATGGATTTTTTCACGGCGACCCCTCCGGTCTAACGACCACCTCCCCTTAGCAGGGGAGGAAATAAGGAATAAATTAAAAGTAATGCTCGAGCATACTAAACTCTATGAAAAGATCTTAGGGAAAGTGAAAAATTTTGCAACTATGAAGAAACATTACAAGGCTTATGTGAATGGCTTTGATGGAGCAAAAGAATTACGTATAAAACTAATGGAAAATAACTCATATAAAGAAGTGGAGAAGATAGTGAAGGAATTTCTTAAAAATCATTAATTTGTTATACTATTAATATGAAGGATTCTAAAGATTCAAATATTGCATTATATCGTAAATACCGCCCAGAGAACTGGGGCGAAGTTATCGGTCAGGATCATATAGTTAAGGCTATAAATGGAGCGCTCAAGGCTGGCAAAGTCTCCCACGCCTATCTACTTTGTGGGCCACGAGGCACAGGGAAGACGACCATAGCTCGTATAATAGCCCATGAGCTCGGTTCATCTGTGAATGACATATATGAGCTTGATGCAGCTTCAAATCGCGGTATAGACGACGTACGTAGTATCCGTGACAGCGTACACACGATGCCTTTCGATTCTAAATATAAAATTTATATTCTTGACGAAGTTCACATGTTTACGAAGGATGCTTGGAACGCTCTTTTGAAGACGATTGAAGAGCCTCCTAAACACGTTATATTTATTCTTGCGACAACTGAGCTTGAGAAAGTTCCTGATACAATTGTCTCTCGTTGCCAGAGTTTTATTTTCAGAAAGCCAACAGATAGTATTTTAACTTCTGTGGTAACAAACGTTGCGAAGAAGGAAGGGTATACATTAGAAGAAGGCGGAGCCGCTCTTATCGCACTCTTGGCCGATGGCGCATTTCGTGATGCATTAGGAACGTTACAGAAAGTAATATCATTTTCAAAAGATAAAAAAATTAAACTTACAGACATAGAAGAAGTTACAGGATCACCTAATACAGTTTTGGTAGATGAATTTTTAAATTCCATAGCAACAAAAAATATAGATGAAGGATTTGCTTGTATAAAGAAAGCAGGAGATCAAAATCTTGAGATGGCTATATATTTGAAAATGATTCTTGTTAAATTAAGATATGCACTTATACTTCGCTATGCACCTAAAATGAAGAAAGAAATTGAGGATGCAATTTCTGAACATGACATGGAATATATATCAAAATTAATTGCTGATAAACCTGAGCATATCTCTTCTTCTACGCTTTCTATATTACTCGATGCTTATCAATCTCTTAAAAGTTCACCCATTAGTGAGCTTCCAATCGAGATGGCGCTAGTCAAGATTCTAAATGAGAAGTAATAATAAAATTTGGGATGTGATTGTGATAGGTGGCGGAGCCTCAGGCATGATGGCTGCGGCTGTTGCCGGTAGTAGAGGTAAGTCTGTACTCATATTAGACAAGAATAAAAACTTAGGAGAAAAGTTGAAGATAACGGGTGGAGGTAGATGTAACATTACAAATAATGAACCAGATATTCATAAATTCCTAAAAATTTATGGAGATGGAGCGCCTTTTCTTTACTCACCATTTTCAGTGTTTGGAGTGAAAGATACTTTTACATATTTTGAATCCCGGGGGTTGCCGCTTGTAGTTCAATCTCGCAATCGCGTCTTTCCAAGCACTGAGAAAGCATATGATGTATACAAAGTACTTGAGAATGAATTAAATAAAAATAATGTAAATATTAAAAATAGCTGTACAGTAAAGCGGATAAATAAGAAAGGAGATGAGATTGAAAGCGTAGAAACGAACAGTGGATTATATTTTGCCAAGTCTTATATCTTAGCTACTGGTGGCATGTCGCATCCGGAGACTGGATCAACTGGTGATGGATTCAAATGGTTGAAGGATTTAGGGCACGTCGTAAAGGATTCTAGCCCTGATATTGTGCCCTTGGCAGTGAGCGATAAATGGGTAAAAATTTTGGCTGGAGTCTCACTATCCTTTATGAAGATTACTTTTTATCTTGAAGGCAAGAAGCAATTCTCAAAAACAGGCAAAATATTATTTACGCACTTCGGACTTTCAGGGCCCCTTATTCTCAACAGCGCGAAAAAAGTTTCAGATCTTTTACAGTCAGGTAGTGTGACGGCTTTGATAGATGCATTTCCAGATACAAATGAAGGTAAGCTCGAAGAATCTATAATTAAAATTTTTGATGCGAATAAGAATAAAATTCTTCGAACTGTTTGGAAGGAGATAGCTCCAGACGGAACAGCGATGGCAATAGAAGGCATAGATTCTTCAATAGATTTTGATATGAAGGTTCACAGCGTTAGTAAAGAAACAAGAAAGAAACTTGTAAAATTATTGAAAAATCTTCCAGTAAATATTACAAACTTAATGGGTTACGAGAGGGCAGTTGTGGCTGATGGAGGAGTATCACTTAAGGAGTTAAATATGAAAACAATGTCCTCGATTTTATACAAGAATTTATACATCACAGGCGACTTATTAAATATAAATAGAAACTCAGGAGGATATAGTCTCCAGATTTGTTGGACTACTGGCTATATAGCCGGTATGTCCGTTTAATCTATTTCTTTTCTATAAATAGAAACTAGACTGTAAAGCAAGCTCAAAGTAAGTGGGCCTATTAATATTCCTACGGGACCCATGAGTGCAATTCCACCTAATATGGAGAATAGTGTAAGTATCGCAGGGATATCTGTATTTCTTGAAATGATGTAAGGGGAGAGGAAGTTGTCTACCGTACCGACTATTAACATTGCCCAAAGAAGTAATCCTAATGCATGAAGAGGTAATCCTGTAAAATAAAGGAAGAGGATAGAAGGTATTGTTACAAGCGATGTTCCAAGATTTGGTACAAGTGAAGTCATTCCCGCAACGACTCCCCATAAAGCAGGATTCGGAACCCCAAAGAACCAGAAACCAAGCCAAGCGAGAGCTCCCTGAATGATAGCAATAAAGAAAGAACCTTTTATTACTCTATTTACTCCATGTCTAAGATTAGCAA
>JAPLXT010000094.1 GCA_026395935.1 Candidatus Nomurabacteria bacterium
ATTATAAATTAAACATTTTAAAGTACATGGAAATTGAAGAAAAACGAGGTAGTTGTGAAGGTAAAGGAAAGTGCGACCACGGTATGGGTAATTGTTGTCACAATTGGAAGAAGTGCCACATGATGAGAAGAATAATAATGATTATAGCTATTATCATTGCTTTCTGCCTAGGTACACAATGGGGTGAAATGAAGGGAGAGTTTAGAAATGGTAACCGTTTTGAAAGAGGAGGTATGATGAATTGGAGTTACAATAATTCCAATAAAGATCAAATCAAATCACCATTAAAAGCAACGGGTTCTGTGACAGTAGATGTAAAAGCACCAGTAGCTGCTCCTACACCAGCACAATAAATTTAAATAAATAAAAATCTCCCCGCTATATTAGCGGGGAGATTTTTATTTATTTTGTAATTCGAGATAGTTGAGATTTCTTACGAGATGCTGTGTTTTTCTTTATGACTCCTCTCTTTGCTGCCTTGTCTATAACACTATAAGCTTCTGGAAGTAATTTCTTAGCTTCTACTTTGTTTTTTTCTTTTACTAACTTCTCAATTTTCTTAACTGATTCTTTAATGTTCTTCTTGTTGCGATCATTCATCGCTTTCTTGACGAGAGATCCTCTTAAAGCCTTTTTTGCTGATTTTGTAATTGGCATTGTTTTGTTTAGTTAAATTTTATTAATGATTGTTGACTGAGACATTACAACAATACCAGAAATAGCCGAAAAGAGCAATATTTGCTATTATTTAAACATGATCGCTTATTTAGAGGGTGAAATTATACACCTTACAGACAAATTCATAATTATAAACACTCTGAATGTGGGTTACAGAGTGTCTGTGACGCCACAAACAATATCCTTATGTACTTTAAATAAAAAGACGTCCTTGTTCATATACACAGCCGTTCGAGAAAATTCTATAGATTTATATGGCTTTAAAGATATAAATGAACTATCTTTCTTTGAACTTTTGTTAGATGTTTCAGGAATTGGTCCAAAGGGTGCTCTTGGTATTATTGCCCTTGCCCCTGTTGAGACTATCAAAAGGGCCATCGCTACGGGCGACGTAGGATATTTGAATAAAGTTTCAGGTATTGGTAAAAAGACTGCTGAGAAAATTATTATTGAATTAAGAGATAAGTTAAAGGATTATAAAAATGATACCGATACTCCTGGGGTCTTGCGCGACGAAAGCGACATATTAGAGGCACTCAAGTCTCTCGGCTATTCACAAAACGAGGCCCGTGATTCTCTTCATGAAGTTCCATCTACAGTCATTGGCACAAATGCTCGTATCAAAGAAGCTCTTAAAATTTTAGGGAAAAGATAACATGCCTGAATTACCAGAAGTTACAACAACAGTAAATGGTTTGAAAAAAGCCTTAAAAGGTCTTTCTTTTGGGGTTGTTTGGACAGACTTGGTAAAGGATAATCCCATAAAGCAGTTTGAAAATACTATTAAGGATAAAATTTTCTTTGAAAGATTTAAAAGAGAAATTAAAAACCAAAAAGTAGTAAGCGTCGAAAGGAGAGCAAAGAACATCCTTATAAATCTATCAAATGGAAAAACAATATTAATACACCTAAAAATGACAGGTCACATCATCGTAGGTAAATATTTTTTTAATAAAAAGGAGAACAAATGGACTCCTGATATAAGTGAGAGGAAAGAACTCCACGATCCATACAACAGATTCATCCATGCCGTGTTCCCTCTTTCAAATGGAAGGTCTATGGTCTTCTGCGACTCACGTAAGTTCGGAAAAATTACATTAATAGAAACAAAGAATGCGATGGAAACAATTCATTTGAAAAATATTGGCCCAGAGCCACTAGAGAAAAATTTTGATTTTAAAAAGTTTAAAAATCAAATATTATTAAGACCTAATACAAATATAAAGACAGTTTTAATGGATCAGTCTGTCATAGCTGGTATTGGGAATATTTATTCGGATGAAATACTATGGCTTTCTAGTATTCATCCCGAGTCTAGAACAAGTAAGGTACCAGATAAATACTTAGAATTAGCCTTTAAATCAATGAAGGAAATTTTGAATAAGGGTATACATTTTGGCGGTGATTCTATGTCCGACTATCGAGATATAGATGGCAAAAAGGGTAATTTTCAGAACCATCATAATGTCTACCAGAAGAACAAAGAGCCTTGT
>JAPLXT010000029.1 GCA_026395935.1 Candidatus Nomurabacteria bacterium
CTCATTCTTGAGCGTACCATAAGCTCCCTTGCCACTTACTTCAAGAGAAATATTCCGATATCCTCCTACATCATTTTTATTCTCGTGTATTAAAGCAATTTGCCAGCCTTTACTCTCTATATACTTATAATACATACGAAGCAACATCGCCGAGAAATCTTCTGCGTCGCCACCACCGGCTCCAGAGAGAATAGATAAAATTGCATTTCCTTTGTCGTATTTATGAGCGCCAAGTAGTTCATCTTTCAATAAAGCTATCTGTCTGATTGTCGCTTGAGCTTTTACTTTATCGTCCCAGAAATTCCCCTGAAGCATTTCTCCTTCAAGCTTCTCTATTTCTTCTTTTATTTCTTCGGTATCTTGCGCCATCTTCTTATCATACCAAAATATAAAAATTTAAGAAATTGAGAAAAAATAGTTTTTTGCTATAAACGCCTATTTTTGATAGAATTCGGATATATGAATATCGCTATTATTGGCTTCGGCTCTATGGGTATGAAGATAAAAGAAATCGCAGAAAAACGAGGGCATATTGTAAACGTCATCGTTGATCCAATAAGTAAAGAAGCAACTTTCAAAAATATAAATGAAGCGAACTTGAAAGATTCAGATATCGTTATAGATTTCTCTAGTGCAAATGCTGTATTAGAGAATGTGAAAGCTTGCGCCTCTTCCAAGAAAAATTTGATAATCGGCACGACTGGTTGGTATGAACAAATGGGAGAAGTAGAAAAGATTGCAAAAGAAAGTGGTATAGGAGTACTCTGGTCTGCGAATTTCTCCATCGGTGTAAATATGTATTATAAAGTTATCGCCAAGGCAGCTCTATTAGTAAATCAATATGACGAATATGATATCTGGGGCAATGAACTTCATCACAATAATAAAGTCGACTCGCCTTCAGGCACAGCCAAAGAAATATCTAAAATATTATTGGAAAATGTCAAAAGGAAAACCGAAGTCATCTATAATAAATTAGATAGGAAAATAAACCCCAATGAAATTCACTTCTCTTCTACTCGTGGCGGAGCCGTAAACTTCAACCATACTGTCAGTTTTGATTCTCCTTCGGATTCTATAACCATCATCCACAATGCACGCGACCGAGGTGGATATGCGTTGGGGGCCATAAAGGTGGCAGAGTGGCTGAAAGATAAGAAGGGATTTTTTAATATGGATGACTTTTTTAATAATGCCGCCGACGCTAAAAGCTATGGCGAGCCAAAGAAATAATATGAATAAAGAAAAACTACAAGGTGTCTGGACTGCTCTCATAACTCCATTTAAGGTGGATGGCTCTATTGATTGGGAAGCTTTTGATCGTCTTGTAGAGAGGCAACTAGAAGCTCATATAGTAGGACTTGTAATCAGTGGGACAACTGGAGAATCCCCTACACTAAATGATGATGAGTGTTGCAATCTTATAAAAAGAGCCAAAGAAAAAGTTGGTAGTAAGTGCCTTATAATGGCAGGAACTGGGACAAATAATACAGAGAAATCTATCTATAAGACAAAAATTGCGAAAGATGCCGGAGCCGATATGATAATACTTGTGAACCCTTATTATAATAAACCAACTCAAGAGGGATTATATAGGCACTTTAAAGCCATAGCAGAATCCACAGACCTACCAATAATCTTATACAATATAAAAGGACGTACTGGTGTAAATATTGAGACTCCTACTTTAGTCAGACTAGCAAATGAAATGAAAAATATTGTCGGAGTCAAAGAAGCATCTGGAGATTTGGACCAGATCAAAGCTGTCTGTGATTCAAAACCTGATGACTTCGTCGTGCTTTCAGGTGATGATAATATAACTTTCAAAATGATAAAAGATTGCGGAGCAAATGGAGTAATTTCTGTCACTTCTAATATTGTGCCAGAAAAAATGATTGAAATGGTAAACCTTGCCTTGGATGGAAAAATAAAAGAAGCGGAAGAAGCAAACTTAAAACTAGATCCTCTATTCAAAATATTATTTATAGAAACGAATCCGATACCAGTAAAATATGCATCGTATGAAATGGGACTCTGCCAAAATATTTATAGGCTACCAATGTGCGAGATAAGTGAAGAGCATGGGAAGCAAGTAAAAGAATTGTTGAAACAGATGAGAATTATATGAATATAATTGCGTCAGAAAAATTAAATAAAATCGGAGGCTACGCTTTTGATGAAGTGAATAAATTAGTAGCTAAATTGAAAGTTGATGGTATAAATCCGATAGATTTCGGAGTGGGCGACCCGACAGCTCCTACGCCAGAGTTCGTAAAAAAGGCTGCGAAAGAAGCACTTGATGTATATGGAAGTGCTGGCTATCCAAGCTATATCGGACAATTAGCGTATAGAGAAGAAATAGCAAAATGGATGAAGAAAAGATTCGGAATTACTCTTGATCCTGATAAAGAGATTTGCGCGACCATCGGATCCAAAGAAGCCGTCTTTCACTTGCCGGAAGCTTTTATCAATGAAGGAGATATAGTCATATTACCCAACCCTGGATACCCACCAATGAAGACAGGAACTATCTTTGCCGGAGGCATACCTTACTTCGTCTCTTTAAGAGAAGAAAATAACTTTCTACTTGATTATAAATCTATACCCGAGGAAGTAGCGGAAAAAGCAAAAATTATCTGGATCAATTATCCGAACTCCCCTACAGGTGTTTGTGCTACACGGCAATACTACGAAGGATTAACAGCTTGGGCAGAAAAATATAATATAATCATCGCTGCTGACGAAGGGTGCTACATAGATATTTATTTTAATGAGAAACCAATATCAATATTAGAATGCGGCACGGAAGGAATCATCACTTTCTATTCATTAAGTAAGAGGAATAATATGACAGGCTATAGAGTCGGCTGGGTAGCAGGAGATGAGAACATAATAGAGAAATTTAAAAAGTTAAAAACAAATATAGACTCAGGAACTCCCGACTTTATCCAAGCTGGAGCTATAGCAGCATTGACAGATGAAAGTCATGCAGAAGAAATGAGAAAGCAATACAAAGAGAAAAGAAATATAATGCTTGAAGCATTTAAAACTGCAGGATGGGAAAATCCTAAAAGTGAAGCGACATTTTACCTCTGGCTCAAAACTCCCAATGGAATGGACTCTGTAGAATTTGCTAAAGAACTCCTCTCAAAAGAGCTTGCAATAGTAGTTACCCCTGGAGCTTGGATATCTGATGTAGATAAAGATGGATTTAATCCTGGAAATAATTTCGTTCGTTTTGCCTTAGTACCTCCCCTTCCCGACGTAAAAATCGCCGCCGAAAAAATTAAAAAATTCTACACGAAAAAATAATAGAGCCATCCCCGAGACTCGAACTCGGCACCTATCCCTTACGAAGGGATTGCTCTACCAGATGAGCTAGGATGGCACGATGGAGCCGTCAGTGAGAATCGGACTCACGCTCTCTCCCTTACCAAGGGAGTGCTTTGCCACTAAGCTATGACGGCTAAAAACTTATTTTATAATACTATATTTTACATAAGTTGCAAAATTGGTAATTTTGGGTTACTATAAGTAAATTGTTTTATAACCATAGCGGGATAGAGAAATGGTATCTCGTAAGGCTCATAACCTTAAGACGGTCGTTCGATTCGACCTCCCGCAACAATTCGGTAAGTGACATACCACAATTATGTCTATGAAACCGAAGAAAATCGGTGCAAATTAGAAATGTCGGTGTAGCTCAGCTGGTTAGAGCGCGGGACTCATAAGCCCGAGGTCGGAGGTTCGAGCCCTCCCACCGACACAATAGATTAGAATTTTTTTCTAATTTATGTTAGTTTAGTAATATGCAGTCGTAGCTCAACTCAATTAGAATATAGCGAGCACCCGCCTTGGCTAAGTGATAAAAAAATTGGGAAGAGAAAAGTTAGAAAATTTGCAGTCGTAGCTCAACTGGTTAGAGCACCCGCCTGTCACGTGGGAGGTTGCCGGTTCAAGCCCGGTCGACTGCGCAAATGAAAAAATCACCCTTACAGGTGATTTTTTCTAAATTATATTCAAGTCTTCAAAAATATTTTGATAGAGCTTTATGACTCGACGAGCTTCTACTTGAGTAAGTGAAAATTCTTGCCCTTCGTGAGCAATCTTGTTACGGACAAGATGTGCATCCCAAGCACTTTCTATACTAGGATATCCATTTGACTTCGCATCTTCTAAAAGCTCTGACATATTGTTTCCTATTAAGTCTTTTTCTTTAAAAGATTCTTCAAGCAAACTATCGGCTTCAATTATTGCTACTCGCCAATCAGAATCGTTAGGACTTTCAACTAAAGTAAGAATATATTTCCATCGTGGGTTTTGACTTTTATCTGTTTCCTTATCTTTAGCTAAAGCATGATTAATCTCATGATCGATTTCTTTAGCATCAAAAATTTGAATTTCAATTAAACGAACAAGTGAAAAAATAATGATAAAAATACAAAGCATTGAAATAAGCACAGATAAAATACCAAGAGTACTCCAAGTATTTGGATTCTTAATAAGATCAATAACAGGCGCTATGCCATTAGCTAGCTTATCGAAAAAATATTCTATATTTAAATATGTTGGATCAAAGAGAGGCTTTTGCGTAACAGTTTGTATTACATTTGGTTGCATAAATATATTATATATTATACCAATTTTTCAAAATCTTTCCCAATCGTGAAGAGAACATCCTCACGTAAATAAGGAGCTGTAATCTGTAACCCTAATGGTAGTCCATCTTTCGTATTTCCTGATGGAATGGAAATAGCTGGAATACCTGCCAAGTTTGCTGGAGCTGAGAAGATGTCGCACATATACATAGACATAGGATCATTCATCTTATCCCCCAATTTAAACGCAGGGAAAGGAACTGTAGGAGTTATAATAGCATCTACCTCTTCAAATATTGAAAGCAATTCTTTGGCTATCATATCACGAACATTTATCGCCTTATTGTAATAAGCATCATAGTACCCATGAGAGAGAATGTATGTACCAAGTAAGATACGTCTTCGAACTTCCTTACCATAGCCTCCTCCTTTACTCTTTGAATACACACCATAAAGATCTGGGGCATCCTGTGAAAAACCGTAACGCATACCATCGTAGCGGGCCAAATTACTTGAAACTTCAGCTGGCATAATAATATAGTAAACAGCGAGAGAATACTGCATTGTTTTAGAATGAACATCCACTATTTCATATCCAGCCTTTTTAAGTTTCTCACAACTCTCTTCAAAATTTTTAATTACTACTTCATCTATACCGCCACCATTTAGAAAATCTCTAGGAACTCCTATTCTTTTTTTGAGTGGAGTTTTAGGAAAACCTAATTTAAATTCATCTGTGAGAGAAGTACTGTCGAGCGCATCTTTGCCACAAATAGAATTATAAAGTATTTCTACATCTTCTATAGTTTTACCCATTGGACCAACCTGATCTAAAGAACTTCCCATAGCAATAATTCCATTACGCGAAACAGCCCCGTATGTAGGCTTCATTCCTACAAGACCGCAGAAAGAAGATGGCTGACGAACAGACCCACATGTCTCAGTACCTAAAGAAACTAGAGCCATATTTGCAGCCACTGCGACTGCAGAGCCACCAGAAGATCCACCTGGGACGCGAGTTGTATCAAACGGGTTACGAGTAACTCCATACGCTGAAGTTTCAGTCGATGAACCCATAGCAGAATCATCCATGTTTGTTCTACCGAGAATAACGACTCCTTCTTTCTTTAATTTCATTATCACAAATGAATCGTAAACTGCCCTGTGACTTTCAAGTATTTTCGAAGCGGCGGAAGCAATATGTCCCTCAAATAAAATATTATCCTTGATAGCAATTGGAATACCGGTCATCTTCGTTGCCGTTCCATTTTTAAACATTTCTTCAGCAATTTTTACTTGCGGCTCTATGTCATCTTTGAAAATTTCCAGATAAGCATTCAACTCTTCATTTTTCTCTTTTATAACTTCTAAATAAGCATCTACTAACTCACTCACTTTATATTCACCATTTTTTAGTGAGTTATGTGCCTTTTCTATACTTAAATCTTTTAAATCAATTTTCATTTTATAAAATTTGTTTTACTTTTAAGAAACCATTCTCTCTTGCTGGGGCTTGTTTTAATATTTTGTCAGTATATTCCGAAGCTTTATTGGTAACAATATCTTCTCTTAAAATATTAATTGGTTCATCCGTTACTTCTCCGTGCTCCATATCAAGAGTTTCGGAAACTTCTTGTATCTGACCCACATACGAAAGAATAGGGCCAAAACTATCCCCAATTTCTTTCATCTCCTTTTCGTCCATATCTATACGGGCCATGAGAGCCAACTTTTTAATAACTTCTATATCCATAACTAGAGAATAGCATATTTACAATATTTTTAGAAACTCGTCTTCAATGAGAGTTCTCACTCCGATTTTTTTTGCTTCATCGTATTTACTACCTGGCTCTGCTCCAACGACTATATAGTCCGTCTTATTTGAGACAGAAGAAGATACCCTACCCCCTTCTTTAATAATCATTTTTTTAGCGTCATCTCTAGATAAGGTTTTTAAAGTTCCTGTTAAAACAAATATTTTATCTTTAAGTTTAAAAGTTCCCTTTAAAGATGTGTTATCAATAATAACTCCATTTTTAAACAACTTATCCATAAAAGCTAAATTTTCTTTTTGTTTAAAATATTCATATATACTCTTACTCACTACAGGTCCAATATTTTCTATATTATTTATACTCTCTTCACTTGCTTTTGATATCTCGGTAAGAGAACCAAAATGATTAGCTAGATCGTGGGAAGTCTGCTCCCCTACGTGAATAATACCAAGGGCATATATGAATCTCCAAAGTAGAACTTTCTTATGAATATCAATAGATTTAATAATATTGTCGGCAGATTTTTCGCCAAACCTTTCGAGGCCAGAAAGATCAACTTTTTCAAGTGTAAATAAATCTGCAGCATCAGTGATAAGCCCTTCGTCTTTTAATCTATCCAAAATTTTAGGACCTATCTCGTAAATTTCAAATATATTTACAAAGTGCTGCATGCCTCTTCTGCTTCTTGCAGAGCAGTTTTTGTTTGTGCAGTAATAAGCCACGGAGGAAGATAAAGCTGGCGAAGAATTACTCGAGACAGCTTTTTTTCTTTCTATCACAGATCCACACACCGGGCAATTCTCTGGCATTTTAAATTTCTTTTCTTTACCAGTACGCATATTTGTAAGTACTTCTACAACTTCAGGGATAACATCGCCAGCTTTTTGAATAACAACAGTATCGCCCACTCTTATATCAAGACGTTCTATCTGATCCATATTGTGTAATGTTGCTTTTGAAATAGTCGAGCCAGCAACCAAAGTCGAATTAAAGTGTGCCAGTGGAGTCATCACGCCTGTTCTTCCAACATTCACAGTTATATCTGTTACTACTGTTGTCGCTCTTTCAGCCTCGTATTTATACGCAGTCATATATCTTGGCGCCTTACCCACATACCCCAAACTTTCTTGTATCTCTAAATTATCAATAGATATAACCATACCATCAGTACCATAAGGAAGACCTGCTCGTACTTTTCCAATCTCTTTTATAAAAGAAAAGACTTCTTTTAAATTCTTGGCCTTTTTATCATATGGAGCAATTTGAAAACCAATATCTTTCAAAATTTTATGCTTATCGCTGTGGTTAGAAATACTTGTAGGATATTGTGCTATATCCCAAGCAAAAAAATCAAGATTCCTCTCCTTTACTATTTGCGGATCAAGCTGACGGAGACTTCCAGCTGCAGCGTTACGAGTATTTGCAAAAATTGTCTTACCAGATTCTTCTTGTTTTTTATTTAATTTCTCCCACGCCTTTTTCGTCATCACAACTTCACCACGAACTTCAATGTCGCCCTTGATATCGCTATCCAATCGAAGTGGTATAGATGAAATCATTTTTAAATTTTCGGTTACATCCTCCCCTATCCATCCATCTCCTCTCGTGGCACCTTTTATAAACACTCCATCTTTATAGTGGAGCGAGGCTGTCAAACCATCAAGCTTCACTTCACAAAAATAATTTAAAGAATGGGAACTCTCTAAAATTTTTGAGATACGAGTTTCCCAATCTGTAATCTCTTCTTCAGAAAAAACATCATTCAAAGAAAGCATTCTTATGTCATGCTTCACTTTTTGGAAACTCGGTAGAGGTTTGCCCGCTACTCTATTTATAGCGCTATTTGGATCGAGATATTCGGGATATTTACTTTCAAGATCTTTAAGCTCGCGAGATAAGGACTCATATACATCATCGGTAACTTTCGGGTTATTCTTCTCATGATATTCAGAGCGAAGACGAGAAATCTCTTTCCGAAGTTTAACTATTCGGTTTTTTATTTTTGGATCTTTCATAATTAATAATTGACTTCAATAGCACGTTCAACGGTTCTACTATTACTTTTCTTACATATATTATAACCCATAGCTTGTACTCTTGTAGAAATAGAAACGTCGGACTCTGTTTTAGTCACATTAATACGAAAACATTTTTTATTCAAATTTTCATCTGCCAAAATTAAATTGTAACTAGTTACTCTATTATTGGTAACATGTGGAGTAAAGGATAGAGGGATTCCAGGGTTTAAAGAATCCGTAGGGTCCGAACCACAAGTCTCATTGACTGGTATGTTTGTCATATTATATTCATTATCAGCATACAATGCACACTCTGAGCCAATATCTGCCTGATAGAAGGCTGCTGTAGAATCGCGAGCGACAGAAGAAAGAATTAACTGTTTGTAAGCGGCATTTGATAAACCTATAGTAATCATAGAAATAATACCGACTACAACCACCGTAAATAGTATCGCATATCCTCCATTCTTTTTTTTCTTAAAAATTTTCATTTTATTTTTGCCAATTCAAAAGATAAACTGTTAAAACCTGAGTTCTTGGTGTTGTAGCATTACCATTTAGCCACTCCTGTATAATTATAGAAAAGATTTCCTCCAGTGTCATCGTATTTTAAATAAGGACAATTTAAACCACAATTACTAATATCAGATCCAGTTAAATCACCTACCTTAAAAGTATCCATAGATAAGTAACAACCTCCTGTAGAAAAACATTTATCTAGTGGATAACCATATCTTTCTAAGAATTTATCCCAACCTCCACTTCCATCTTTGATCTGGAAAGCAATAGTATCACGGCTATTTCTGATAGAGTCAATCGCTTCTTGTAGGAGATAATTGGCGGTAATTTCATTGTTAGAATATCTAGCAGAAGCTGCACTCGAAGCAGTAATGCCTAACATAGATGAAACAGAAATAGTCAAAATGAAAATTGCTACCATCGCTTCTACAATTGTAAAACCTTTATTCATTTGTTTCTTGTATTTATTCATATTATTTTTCTGCTGAACGTTGCGAAGTCATTGTTTGGAGAGTAAAGGATTTAGAAATATTTTTATTCTTAATAGTCACAACTCCTTTTATTAAAATTTCTACACTAGGTTGAATAGTATCATTAGTTTGGGAACCTTTCACAAAAAACTTTAACGTCTTTATATCGACATCAGGTGAAACAATCTCGGAACAAGGAGTCGTATTTATCTCACATCTCTCTAAACTGTTAGTTCCTGTAGCGTCATTTCTTGGTTTTAATTGATAAGAAACTCTAAGTGGAGCACCTAATGTTTGCTGTGGATTAAAAGCAATTATATTCCCAGGTGTAGTTCCTAAGGGGCAATCAGTGGGAATTGGGCTGGCTAAATTAACAAATGATGTTGCACACTCATAATTAGTTCCCATGCGAAGCTCACGAGTCATATTTTCCATGGCAAAATTTACATTGTCCACCGTGATTCTAAGCTTCTGGGAAGCCTTCGATGAATTTGAAGATACAACTAGAGATCCTACTCCCATCAACATAATAACAGTAAATAATGAAGTAGCGATCATTAGCTCTATAAGTGTGAACCCTTTATTTTCTTGTTTCTTTATGAATGTCATATTATTGAATACTTATTTGTCCAGTATTTTGAACAGAAATGGTTTTAGTCCTTTCTTTATCACCTGTTTGTCCATTTGAAATTACAATATTTACCCTAGAAGCAGTAACACAATCACTACTTGCATTGGCTCTATAGCAAAAATAAGCTCTCGTATTTGGACGAGTGAAAATAATATCTATAGATCCTGCTACTTTTGAAACATCATCTATTTGTAGTTCTTTTATATTATCAGCACTTGTAATATTAAATGATTCTATGCACTGATTACTACCATTACCACAAACATCATTCATGCTACCATTATCAGTATATTTTTTAGTATCAGCAGTTGGAACAGAGAACATTAAAAATGATTTATTAGACCCTGACAAAGAACCCAACGGACTACTATCAACAGAGAAATGCATACCATAACTATTTCTAAAATTGTCCCCAACAGCACGGGCACCAATAGCAAAACCCTGAGCCTTACGAATAGAGAGGGCTACATCGTCTGTAAGATTCTGCAAAGAGACGTTTGAATTAAAAGTACCATAATTAAAAATTACAGTAGTTGTAATTACAAGAAAAATAGAAATAACTACCATTAACTCTATCAAGGTTAATCC
>JAPLXT010000097.1 GCA_026395935.1 Candidatus Nomurabacteria bacterium
TTTCAAGAGAAATTATAACGAGGATTACGACTATCTCAGCGACAGCTACTTAATCACGGAAAGGCAAAAGAAAACGCTATATGATTTAATCTCGCGTAACTTTCAAGGTGATGAAAGAGAGAATAGATTACGAGAAATTGAGAACATTTCAAGTTTGGAAGCAGAGGATGAGATATTTCAAATACTCTCGGCCTCGTGGTCATAGAAGAATAGATAACACTTAAAGGCAGCCCTTTTCGGGGCTGCCTTTCTTTGTTTATTAAAGTTTTATTTGATTTTTAATTTTATCAGCAAACTTTGATATACGCTCATAAGACATACCGAACGACGCACCTTGTGGAATAACACAAAAGGAAGTTTTTTCTGATTTAGTAAAATACATTTGGTCCGTAATTTTTTCAGGTACTTTCCCAATAACCTCTATCCAGTCAGAAAAATAACTCATAGAATAGAATATAACCAGTTTAGGAGAATATTTTTGTACAAGTTCCTTTAATCCTTGAGTTCGTGATCTCTTATATGCACTAAGATATGATTCTCGTGTTTCAAATCCTTTAATATCCCCATAAAGCCATACTGAAGTACTTGGTGATGGGAGTGGCATAAGTTCAATTGTTGCAGCTTCATTCTTTTTTCCATCCGCAAGAATAGAATGTTGAAAATCTAAAATTCCTTCTTTGCACGATATCACTCCATTTTTAAGGAATAATAATAGCGCAATAGGGAATTTCCATGTTGATTGTATTTTTGAATTTGGTAAAAAAGGAGATAAATTTGTTAAATCATTAATACTATTATCAATTGGACGGCTTGCATCAAACATTCCATTTACTATTGGTAATGAAAACTGCCGTTCTAACATTTTTCTGTCAGCCGCAGCATCAGTACTATGAAATCCTTCCTCCATACCCACAAGCCAAACAGGAGATTCTAAATTGCCATATCCCCAAAAGTTCTTTATTCTATTTTGTAATATATCTGGTGTAATCATCTATCTTATAAATTATAATAGCTTTCTTAATATTATTCTTCCAATTAATACTCCCATTCAACTATCATTAGTGATTGAGCTGATATTCCACAAGCCAAGGCACCTTCAATAAACTTCGTTTGTGCATTCGTTAATTTATCTTTGCCTTTATGTTTGCCTTCACAAAATATGACTTCATTACCTTTCCATGCAAATACATCAAAACAGGCTGTAGTTTTTCCAGTTTTCCATATATTACTTAGTAAGGCTTCTTTGTCTGGTGGTATAGATACATTATGTGGTGATAAGCTCCAACTGATAGGCATATCTTTTAGAACGTGAATACCTCCATATGTTTCTACCCATACACCATCCCATCCAGAATCAATAAGTAATCCAAGTATAGCAAGTTCAGCAAATACACCTTTCCCTTTATAATTTACAACAGGTTTCTTCCCAAAATCAAAATTAGGCAATTCTCCCAACCATTTTTTAAAAGTAGGGTGGCATATAGGTAAATCAACAGTAGCCCCAGATGGTAAGGATACAGTCATTTTATCTGTTGGGATTAATTCATTTTTCATATATTCTTTATAAAATACTATAGTTTTTAACTAAATCTTTAGAAATAACAACCCTATTATAGTTATTTGCTACAATATTTTTTGCTGGTATTTTAAGTAACCTTACAAGATTCCATTTATTATCAAATTCAACATAAATTAAAAAATCTACTACTTCAAGCTGGCTTCTTGTGATAGGAAATATTGTGGGTTTATTCCACTCCGAAGCTTTTCGTGTCTTTATCTCATATTTTTTACCTTTTGAATCAGTGGCGTCGTAGCCTTTATTTACAGAACTTGTTGCCAAATTGAGTTTAAGTTTTTGAGAAGCAATATATTCGCCATAATCTGCTACCACCTTGCCTGTTCTTATTATTCCAGCTTCTCTTAATTTTCCAATGATTCGTGTATAACTATTTAGTTGTTTTTGTATTTCTTTTTCATTCATATTTTTTATTTAAACTTAAGATTTTTCAATAAATTTTTAGCTGCTAATCTCTTCTCGTGCAAAGGCTTATCTGCCGACAATTCATATTTAGTCGCAAGATTGATAATCTTATTAAATCTGATTTGAGCTACTTTTTGATTATCAATAAAGAATATATATTTTACTTTTAGTGTTTTTGAATAACATTCCCAAAATTCTAAATTTCTAGATAAATAATCTAATAAAATTTGATAAACACCTTCCTTGTAATTACACCCAATTGCCCAGCAAATAGTTGAACACCAACTTTTTTTCTTTTTACTCTTCATTGTTTCTAATCTATTACTTAAAGGAGCAATAATCAATCCTGCAAAAGCAGAAGCAAATGGTCCACGTATATATTTTGCTTCAATCAATAAAACCTGATTTTTCCGTTCCATCTGTAAATCCCAGCCAGTTGCTGAACTTTCATATTTTGGTTTATTTTTTGTTCTCCATTTGGCGCCAGAGCGTTCAGTATCTAAAAAATACTTTTCAAGAAGGTTTACAACAAATTTTGCTTCTGGGTTCATAAAATTATATTAATATAATAAACCTTTTCATAGAAACTACCAAATTTATAGTGTCCATGCACTATTTTAAATAATGGGTTATAATAAACACATATTATGAAAAAGAAGCTTTTATATATTATCGGTGGCATATTTGCCTTATTTATTATTATCGGCATAATAGCTCCAACTCCAGAGCCAAGTATTGTTAAAGATACAGAACAAAATGCTCCAGCTGTAGCAACTAGTGAATCAGTCCCAAATATAGAGAAAGACATACCCGCCACCCCTCCAACAGTAGCGACAGTTGTTACGCCGCAAGTATTAAATGCAACAGAAACCAAAACTCCCACAGCTCAATATGTATACTACCCAGTATCATCAGTTGTAGATGGTGATACAGTTAAAATAAATATAGATGGAAAAATACAGACATTTAGACTTATAGGATTAGATACTCCAGAAACAGTTGATCCTAGAAAAGATGTTCAATGCTTCGGAGTAGAAGCTTCAAACAAAGCAAAAGAGTTACTTACTGGGAAGAAAGTAAGAGTAGAGACAGACCCATCACAAGGAACGTATGATAAATATAATCGTTCTCTTGGGTATATCTATCTTGAAAGCGGTTTGTTTTATAACAAATATATGATTGAACAAGGATATGCTCATGAATATACTTATGGTACTCCATACAAGTACCAAGCAGAATTTAAAGCAGCGCAAAAGTCTGCTCAAACAAACAAACTAGGTTTTTGGGCTACTAGCACTTGTAATGGTGACACAACT
>JAPLXT010000103.1 GCA_026395935.1 Candidatus Nomurabacteria bacterium
TAGAATTAATGTATGGACAAAGATAATCAAAATTTAAATAAAGAGAATAAAGCACCTGCTGGTGTAGTTCACGTTCTTTTATCAAATTCTTATATAATTTTCTTCTTCTCTGTTGTTTTGGGAGTTATTTTTGATGCCCTATTCCCTATACGTGTTTTCAACGGGATTGCTTACGAATACATAGGACTACTTATGATAATAGTAGGCTCATATATCGTTTACTGGGCTCAGTCAGCAACTAGTACAACTAACCTGACCGACAAAAGAGATATTAATTTTTTCTTGAAAGGCCCATACAAATATACTAGGAATCCAACGAATTTTGGCTTGACTCTTACTGTGCTTGGGTTAGGTTTTCTAATCAATTCACTTTTTGTAGTTATATTTATTTTAATTGTTTATGCTATCTCTAAATTAATTTTTATTAAAAAACAAGATGTTATACTAGAGGAAAAATATGGGGATATTTTCAGAGAATATAAAAGAACTGTTAAAGATTGGCTATGATTCATATCTTAGTAGGAGGGGACACAATAAATAAAGGTAATTATATAAAAGAACTAACAAAGAAACTTGAGAGTATTTTTCTTGGTGACGTCCTTGTTAGCAAGGATTCAATAATGAGCTATTGTTATGGAATAGACCTTTTTAATAAATCATCCTTTGTTGCACTAGAAAACATTCTAAGTGGAGGGGATGTTAATTTTTCAACAGAAGAATTAGTTAGAATAAAAGAATCAAACACACTTTTTATTTTTAAAGAAGACAAACTTTCAATAGCCATTCAAAATAAATATAAAAAATATGGAGAGATAAAAATTTTTGAAGAGAAAAAAGTAATCCAAGTTCCCAAGTTTAATGTTTTTAATATTACGGATGCTTTTGCTAATAAGGATAAGATTCTCGCTTGGACTTTGTATAATAAGGCAACTGCTGAAGGGATAGAAGGAGAAGCTATCGCTGGAATTCTTTTCTGGAAAATAAAAATGATGATACTCAATGGATCAAATGTTTTTAATAAGAACGAGTTAAAACAGCAATCAAGTAAGATAATCTCTTTGTATCACAAGGCTCATAGAGGGGAACTTGATCTTTCTCTTGCGCTAGAGCAGTTTATCCTCACTTCTTTGTCTTCTAAGTAAAAATGCTATAATGGGAATATGGAATCAATTTTGAAGTCAGAAATTTTTTTCTTTATTAGCTCTATCTCTGTAATTTTAATTACAATTATATTTGTTATAGTTGGTTTTTATTTGATAAAAATTATGAGGAACTTTTCTCATATTTCAGAGAGATTAAAAGAAACAGTCGATGGCGCATATTCATCACTAGAAGAAGTGGGGGATAATATAAAAGAGAGTAGTGTCTTCAGATTCTTTTTTGGAAAGAAAAGAAAGAATAAGAAGTAATTATTAATTAATATAAAATTATATGGAAAAGAAAAATGTTAAGAAGGGAATGAGTGCTGGAGCGGTAGTGGGTATTGGTGCAACTGTTGCAGCATTAGGAGCTGCTGCTTATATAATGTTTGGACCAGATGCTAAGAAAAATAAGAAGGCCATCAAGGGCTGGGCGGTAAAAATGAAAGGAGAAATAATAGAGAAGCTAGAACAGGCCAAGGAAATAACAGAACCTGTCTACCACAAAATTATAGATGAAGTTTCTGCTAAATATGCTAAAGCCAAAAACATTAATGCAAAAGACGTAGAGCTTGCTGTCGCTGAAGTAAAGAAGCACTGGAAGACAATGGTTAAAGACGCAGCGCCAAAGAAGAAGGCAAAAGCTAAAGCAAAGAAATAATTTAGAATAAGAAAAATTAAAAAAGGCCTTGGAGTCGACTCTCAAACTTTGAGAAGCGGCTCCAAGGCCTTTTGACTATCTTAGGCACAAAAGAACTTTTGCATTTAATAATGATAATGCAAATCAATGAACTATATTTAACATATAACTTTATCCGTAATAATAATACCCTAAATTTGTGGGCGACAATGGGAAAAGTTTTTATAAATGAACTTGTATACATTATACAACCAATACATATAGCACGCAAGCCCACCTGTGGATAACTTTCATACCTTTCTTTATATCTATTGATTTTAAAGCTTAAATGTGGTATTTTTTGTTAAGTATCCGCTTGTGGCTAAGTCGTAGCGGGTCCATGAGTATCCGCTCGTAGCTCAGTCGGTAGAGCAGCTCCCTTTTAAGGAGATGGTCGTAGGTTCGATTCCTACCGAGCGGACAATTATAAAAACCCTCAGTAAACTAGGGTTTTTATAATTGTCCGCTCGAGCAAGCAAACTACTTTGCTTGCGGGTAGGAAGCGAAAAGCTTTTCAGTAAATATGAGCATTTATGCGAATATTTTTGAAAAGGTATACTGGTCATGTAATGACCGATAAATGTACTCATGGTCCTACCGAGCTAGTCTAAACAGTAATTGAACTTTATTGACAATTGTTTCTATAAAAAGTAATGTAAAAGAAAAAGATCTATTAACCAATAACTTGAGTATGCATATAGCTATAGACATTGATGATTCCGCTGGTGATTTACTGAGTGGGCTCATTTTGTTCCATAACGAGAGATATGGAACAACCTTAACAAAAGAAGATTTTCACTCTTGTTGGTATCGTGAAGTATGGGGAGGAACAAAAGAGGAAGAAGTTGAGAAATTAATCGAATTTTTTAAAACAGATTATTTCAAAAATGTTCTCCCTATGCCTGGAGCTCAAGAAGCAATGAAGTTCTTAAAAAAAGAAGGGCATAAACTATCAGTTGTTACAGGAAGGATATATTCCTTAACACAGCAAACCGAAGAATGGATTGATAAATATTTCAAAAACATTTTTTCAGGAATTTATCACACTAATTCTTATGGTTTAACAGGGGTAAAAATCAAGAAATCAGAAATGTGCAAAAAACAAAATATGAATTTAATCGTCGATGATGATCTTATTCATATAATTGATTGTACCAATGCTGGTATTCCAGTTTTTGTTTTTAATAGTCCTTGGAATCAAGTTGATTTACCTAATGGGGCAATAAGGATGAATAATTGGAGTGAAATACCAAGCTTAATGAGTAAATTTTAAAAATAAGAGTCTTATCCTAAAAGGATAGACTCTTATTTTTATTTTTGCTATAATCTCAATATGACAAATATACCCACAAAAAAGTTAAACAATGGTTTTGAAATACCAGAATATGGGCTGGGTACTTGGCAGATGGGAGGAAGAAGTGAGAGAGATTTATCTAATGATGATCAAGCTGATATTAAAGCAATAAATATGGCTGTTAAAGAGGGAATTGTTCATATTGATACCGCAGAGTCATATGCCAATGGACACTCAGAAGAATTAATAGCTCAAGCGATAAAAGAAAATAATATAAATAGGGAGGATCTATTTATTGTTTCAAAAGTAAGTGGAAGTAACCAGGGATATGATGGAGTATTGAATGCTTGCAAAAAAAGTTTAGAAAGACTAAACACGAACTATCTAGACTTATATTTACTACATAGATTTCCAGATGGTTTTTCTTTAGAAGAAACAATGAAAGCCCTTGTTGAATTAAAAGATAAGGGACTTGTAAAAAATATTGGGGTTTCAAATTTTAATGTTGAACATTTAAAAGAAGCTCAAAGTTATAGTAAGTACCCTATAGTCTGTAATCAGGTGCATTATAATTTGAGAGTAAGAGAGGTTGAACAAATTGGATTATTAAAATACTGCCAAGAAAACGATATTATGATTGTTGCTTATAGACCAACTGAAAAATCTAAATTATTTGAAACAACACCAAAGATTATTGAAGATATGTGTAAAAAATATAATAAGACCTTCGCTCAGATTTCAATCAATTGGCTTATTTCACAACCAAATGTAGTAACCTTAGCAAAAACTAGAGACCCTAAACATCTAGAAGAAAATTTAGGGGCTCTGGGGTGGCAAATGGAGCAAGAAGATATTGAGAAGTTGCGTAATGAATTTCCAAATCAAATTAATGTCTCTGATGTTGTTCCTCTTGGATAATATATAATAATATGAAAACAATTTTAATTGATGCGGTGTACTGTTTTATAATAGAAAAAGAAGAAGGAAAATTCGAAATTTTTCAAGATATGTTTGACTTACTTGAAACATATTCAAATAATAAAATAATACTTACAAGTGCCAGTGACGACAAAAGAGAATTGTTTGGTTTAGATAAAATGCCGTATGAAGTATTTACTCTGAAACACAATCCGGAAAAAACTGATCCAGAATACTATAAAACTTTGTTGAATAAGTTTAGTTTAAATAAAGATGAAGTAATATATTTTGAACACAACATAGAGGCTGTAAAAAGTGCTCAATCTATAGGAATAAATAGTTATTATTATGATAATGATAAAAAAGACTTAGAGGGTTTAAAAAACTTTTTAGATAAAAATTTAAAATAACATGAAACTAATATCTATAAACATAGAAGCTAATAAGCATACAAAAACAGTCACAGAATTTCTTAAAGAAGAAAAGGCGGATGTTGTTTGCATGCAAGAATTATTGGAAGAAGAATTTGAATTTTATAAAAAAGAGTTAGCTTTTGAAGGAGTTTTTCAGCCATTTGATTACTGTTGTCATCATGTTAGCTCAATAAAAACTTATGATGTTATCTTGGAATTAAACAAGAAAAGGCATGGGGTGGCAATTTTTACAAAAGATATTATTAATTCAGGGTTCATTTTCTATGAAGGTCAAAAAGAAAACATATTAAAATCTTATGATGAATATACATCTGACGAAAAATTTCAAAAGAACAAAACTTTAATTTGGGTAGAAACTAAAGATACTAATGGAACCTTGTTTAAATTTGTCACCACCCAACTACCTGTGACCCACAAAGGAGAGGTGACTCCGTATCAGATCGAAATTATAAATTCTATGCTTTCTAATCTTAAGAATCTTGGTGAATTAGTTTTGTGTGGAGATATGAATGCTCCTCGTGGGCACCAGTCCTTTACTATTATAAATGAAAATTACAAAGACAATATTCCCCTGGAATACAAAACAAGTATTGATCAAAATTTACATCGAGTAAAAGGCATTCAGTTTATGGTTGATGGTCTTTTTACAACACCTATTTATAAAGCTT
>JAPLXT010000091.1 GCA_026395935.1 Candidatus Nomurabacteria bacterium
ATTAGGTTATCGAAATCTTTTGCCATTTAGGGGGATAATTCATCATCACCACGTGGACCACCAGGACTATCTGAGACTATATGTGCCATATGAGAGAAATTATCTTCTTGGAGTGTAAGTCCATCACGCCATACGTATTCATTGCAACCTGGAAATTCACAACGACCACCGGAGAGTACCCATAGTTTTAATTTTACATCTTGAGGTATTGTAGTAGTAGACATAGTTTAATTCTTCTTTATAATTCCAATTACTTTCCCACTTAATAAGAAATTGTCACCTTCATGAATAAATATAGGTAGATATTTTTCTGTTGAATCAGCTTCAAGGATAATCCTATTATTGGGTTTATCTTCTCGGAATCTTTTTATGGTTGCCATGTTGTCTATGACAGCAACGACAATATCATCAGTCTTATAGTTCTTATATTCACTATCGACTAGAACGAAGTCTCCACTTTCAATGATTTTTTCTTCTTCTCCAACTTTTGCTTTATTCATTGAATCTCCAT
Organism: Candidatus Nomurabacteria bacterium; assembly: GCA_026395935.1. Classification (GTDB taxonomy): domain Bacteria; phylum Patescibacteriota; class Minisyncoccia; order Phycocordibacterales; family UBA9973; genus UBA8515. The sequence goes on from JAPLXT010000091.1 coordinate 512, forward strand.
CAGCAATAAGTGCATACAGATTACTTTTATTTCTTGGTAGCATTGATGAAGATATTTTTAAATACTGATCAACATTCTGTTCGGCAAAGATAGTAGCGGGACCACAATTAGCAGACCCCACTACTGGTAGGGAGTAGATAGGACTTGTTGAAGCTTTGGCAAAGCCTCTTTTAACTAGCTTTATAATTCCAGCCTCAAGGTTTAATTGAATTAATCCATCTTTCTCAAGCTGTTGTAAGTGATATTTAGCTGTTTGGGGTTTTCCTTTCGCTCCCACCATTTCAGCCATCTTTCTAAGGCTATATGATCCAAAATCCTCGTGGGTGGCTATTAAGTCTAAAAGTTGTTTTTGTATTATATTCATACTCCTATTATAGCATACTTTAAAAATTTAAACAATAAAGATTTGACATTTTACACCCTATTAAGTAAACTCCCTATATCACCCCTATTATGAAGCAAGAATACGAAAAAATAAGAGAAGAATTAGTTAGTTCCCTTGATGATGAAAAAATCAAAATGATTTACTCATCTCAATTTTACGCTACACCAGAATTTGAATCTATTTATTATGAAAAGATTAAAAATAATCCAGAATATTTTGATATATACAAAAGATGGATTTTAAGTCAGGATCCTCTTTGCCTTGTTCCTAATGAAGATTTGTATAAATTACGTTCTGGGATTATTCCATTTCTCCAAGATGAAAATTCCGATGTTTTTAAATACAACAGACCTCTATTAATTTTTTTCTTAGATTTAATTTATCCGTTTGTTAAGAAATCGGTCATTATGGCTTTTGATTATTATGATTTAAAAGATAAAGATTTAAATCCTGACCAAACAATGAAAATAATGGAGGAAACTGCAATTCAATCTCTTTCTTTGTGTGATAAAGAAACCGTAGAAAAAGCAGGATACCCTAGTTTGGATATTGCTTTTATGGATATGTTTAAAACAATTTTTTCACACAACATGGGTTCAGTTTTTATTAAAGCACCAGATGATGACGAAGAACTTATAAAATTATTTGAAACAGAATGGAAAAACTTAAGTAAATATTCTGATAGTTTATATGGTTTTGAAGTTGTTCCAAGGATTTTGCCAGCAGATATTTTTAGATATTTAAAATTGCCATTTAAAGAAAAGAAATGTATTGAATTACGTAATACAAATACTTACAAACAAATAATGAATTATGTTGTTTCAATCGCTTGCTCTTTTAAGCCGTTACCTGATCCAAGTATACGAACATATTTTAGAAATGAGTTATCGGAATTATTTAGACCATTGGTTAAAAAATTGGTTAGTATTTCTATCCAAAACGGAAGTTTTATTTTAAAAGACCAAGCACAAATATTTGAAGATCAATTAGTAAAAGAATTACCAGGCATTATTGCTGGGTTTGATTTCTTCTTTGCAGCACAACAAAATCTCAAAGAGGATAAAACATTACCATTTCAAAAATTATTTTTGCCATTAAGGGGTTGGCTTGTAAAAATTGGTAACAATGCGGACCTAGATGAGTATCCATTGACTGACTATTTATCGAAAAAAATAAAGTATAAAATAAAACAATATTGCTCCGTAGATAAAAATTGTTCAGGGGTTTCTTTAGACAAAGAATTAAACAGGTATGACGAAGAAGATAGTGTTAAACTTTCTGATACACTTTCTGCTGATAAAGATTATAACAACAATGATATACCTCAATATGATGCCGTAGACAAAGAGGGTTCTGTTATAGGATGGAAAATTAATACTTTCGCTGGAATTATCAATAAAGGTAAAAGTACCTTACAAAGATGGGATAGATATAATTTACTCAAACCTAAGAGATATGTTATTGGGAAGAAAGGATACCAAACCCACTACAGAGCTTATACAGAAGATGACCTTATTAAAGCCAAAGAAATAGATATAGAGTTAAACAAGAAAGCCAGACATCAAAAATAAACCTGTTTATCGTAAAAGTCAGAATTAATATTTCTGGCTTTTTATTTTGTATGAGCCGTGAGCACATTATTAGTTAGTAGAGAGATCATATTTATTAATAAACTCTCTAACTAATATTATGAACAAAAAACTCAAGTGGATGGTGGAAGTTAAAAAGGTTGAAGATTTATTGCCTTGGAAAGAAAATCCGAGGACTATTACAAAGGTAGCCTTAGAAAAGTTAAAAGAAAGAATTAAACAAAGAGGCTTTCATAGTGTAATTGTTATTGATAAGGACAATACGATTCTTTCTGGAAATCAAAGAAAAGAGGCACTTACTCAACTTGGAATCAATGAGGTAAATGTATTAATTCCAAATAGACCCCTTACTAATAATGAAAGAATCAAAATAGCACTCGAAAGTAATCACAACGATGGAGAATGGAATATGGAAGCTTTGAGGGCTTTTGATTTTGAACTTTTAACTGATGTTGGTTTTGATAAAATGCAACTTGTTAATTTCTGGGATAAAGATAAAGATTTCAAGGATGACGATTTTGATGTTGATAAAGAGGTAAAGAAAATAAAGATTCCTACAACTCAAAAAGGAGATCTCATAATCATGGGAAGACATAAACTTTTGTGTGCTAGTTCGACAGACCAACATGCGGTTGAAAAACTATTCGATGGGCAGAAAGCTACAGCTATCTATAGTGATCCTCCGTTCAATATCGGACTTTCATATAATAAAGGCGTAGGTAATACCCGTGATTACGGTGGTACCTATGATGACAATAAAACAACTCTTGAATATGTAAATTTTATCCGAAATGTTTTGAAGTCATCACTTGCTGTATCTCTCTCCGATATACATGTGGCTTTTTGGGCGGATGAGGCTTGGGTATGGGTTTTCCAAACTCTATATAATGAGCTGAATATTAAAAACAGGAGATTGAACATTTGGATCAAAAATAATTCTTCACCTGTTCCCGGAACGGCATTTAATAAATGTACGGAATTTTGTGTTTATGGCACACAAGGAACTCCTTACTTGTCGGAACTATTTAAAAATCTCAATGAAATACAAAACAAAGATTTAGGAACTGGTAATCAATTACTTGAAGATATATCTAATATCTGGGCAGTTAAAAGACTTCCATCTAACCAAATGGAACATCCGACGAGTAAGAATCCTGAATTGCACTATAAGTTTATTATGCGTTGCACTAAACCTGGCGACATTATTTTTGATGCCTTCTCTGGATCTGCAAGTACTATGGTCTGTGCAGAAAAACTTGACCGTACAGTTTACTCTCTAGAAATTGATCCAATTTTTTGTGACTTGGCAATAAAAAGATTCGAAAAGTTAACTGGATTAAAAGCACAAGTAATCAAAAACTATTATGAAGAAAAATAAATCACAAGATCAATTCTTTGAAGAATTAAAAAAAGTTCCAATAGTACAAGTTGCGTGCGAGAAAACAGGAATATCTAGAAATAGCGTATACCGTTGGAAAAAAGATGATAAATCTTTTTCTTCAAAAATGGATAAAGCTATGTCCGAGGGTGTTGCCTTTGTAAATGATATGAGTGAATCGCAACTTCTAACGATGATCAAAGAAAAGAACTGGTCAGCTATTTCTTTCTGGTTGAAACACAGAAATGATAATTACAGAGATAAGATAGAAATTACTACAAAAGAAGATAAAGAAGAACTTACTCCATCACAAGCAAAAATAGTAAAACAGGCACTCAAGCTTGCCTCAATTACTAAGTCGAAATCTATTAAAAATATTAACGAAAAGAAAAGCCATGATTAAAATCATTGAAAACAATTTAGTAAATAGAATGATGAAAGATAGACTTGTAAGAACATCTATCACAAGAGATAGTTTCTTATATTTTTTCCATTTCTATTATGCCCATTATGTAAAATACGAAACAGCAGATTTTCAGAAAGAAATAATTCATCATTTAGAAAGTAGTGATACAGAGAATTTATACGTTGTTGCTTTCCGTGGATCTGGTAAGTCTACGATGGTGACAACTGCATACCCAATATGGGCAATACTTGGAAAACAACAAAAGAAATTTTGTTTAATCTTCTGTCAGACAAGAACACAAGCCAAACAACATATGATGAATATCAGAAGTGAGCTTGAAGGTAATGATTTATTAAAAAGAGACCTAGGACCATTCCAAGAACAGAGTGATGAATGGGGTTCGTATTCATTGGTGTTCAATAAAAGTAATGCTCGTATTACAGTTGCCTCAACAGAGCAAAGTATTAGAGGAATTAGACACAATGAGCATAGACCTGATCTGATAATCTGTGACGACGTAGAAGACGTACAATCAACCAAAACTCGTGAGGGACGAGATAAGACGTATCAATGGCTATATGGAGAAGTAATCCCCGCAGGAGATCGTAAAACCAGACTTATTGCTGTTGGTAACCTTTTGCATGAGGATTCACTACTTATGAGAATTAAAGATGACATAGCAAATAAAAGGTCAAAAGGTGTCTTCAAACAATACCCACTACTTGATGAAGATAATATCTGTTTATGGCCTGGAAAATACCCGGAGATGAAAGACATCGAGGATGAAAAAATGAATGTTGCTAGTGAGATATCATGGCAACGAGAATATCTACTGCGTATTATTCCAAGTGATGATCAAGTAATTTACCCAGAGTGGATTCAATACTATGACGAATTACCCGGAACAAAACACAAAGCGTATCGTGGTACTTATGCAGGAGTTGACCTAGCTATCTCTTCCAAAGATTCTGCCGACTTTACTGCAATTGTTTCGGCTCATGTGTATGGACGTAGAGAGAAAATGAAAATTTATATTCTTCCTAATCCAATTGTTAAGAAAATAAATTTTCCTGATCAAGTTGAGTTAATGAAAAACTTTAAGAATACTCAAATGCCTAGATCTCAAGATACGTTATTCGTTGAGAGTGTTGCATACCAAGAAGCTTTACCTCAAATGCTTGAGTTACATGGAATCAAAGCAGAATCAGTCAGGCCAAAGGGAGATAAAAGAACCAGATTATCTTTAACATCAACTTCCATAAAGTCTGGAGTTATTAAATTTCCAAGACAAGGGTGTGAAGAATTGATTGAGCAATTAGTTGGATTTGGGGTAGAGAAACATGACGATATAGCTGACGCATTTTCTTTGCTTATTAATTCGACTCTTGATAAACACTCAAATGAATCAACATGGCTTCTAACCTTTATAGGTGGAGACGATGATGATAATACTGTGTATTATAGTGATTATGTTGATGTTGGTTAATTATATAGTTATTAAAAAAACCTCTAGAAAATCTAGAGGTTTTTTAATTAAGATGATGTTTTAAACTTATTCCTTACTACCATCAGCATAAATAATTGTTTTAACTTCCCATTTATACTTTAAATTAGCAAACTCAGTATCCTTTAATTTAACATCTTCATCCATAAATTGATTGTAGTCTATGCCTGATTCCCAAACTTTACTTTGGTGTGCGGGAATTGATTTATCATAACCTACACTTATAGCTTTTATCTTATTATCAAAAATATCATAAAAGGTTAAGACACCTTCCACCCCCTTTATATCTTTATCTGTTTCATTGGTTAACTTTAAATCCATTGTGATCTGGTCTTGATAAGTGCCAGATGTATAATCAGCTTCATAAAAACTCTTTTTTGTTACTTCAAGACTAACTTTATTTGCTTGAGTGCTTGGTGCCGGGGCACCTGTTTTAACCACACCACCTTGTTGTAAGCTTTTACTTAGTTCTTCTTTTGCCTTAGCAACATCAGCAACATGTTTTGCTGTAGAAATTGAACCTATAATAATTGCTAATACAATTAATGTCACAATGGAAAGAATTACACCATGTTTGGTTGATGAATTTTCTATTTGTTTTATACCAGATGCTTCTGCTTTTTTCTCATATTTCTTTGTAACTAAATGCATAATTATTCCTCCCGCAATTCCTACCATAAAAGCAATTATAGTAATAAATGTTCCACCAATTGCAGTTCCTATTGCACCACCAGCTTGTTCAAATTCATTAGCTGACGAAGAGATAACTTTTGAACCAACAACAAAAGTTAAAACTAATGCGGATACTGGAAGTAGAAAGAAAGATATTTCTGTTAAACGAAAAAATCTTTCTAATATATGATTCTTCTCTGTAAACTGGTAAACATTCCAGATCATTAAAATCCAGATAATTAAAAACCCTATACCCATGTAAGAATTACCCGTCATCCACGCATAATTTTGCCAAAAAATTAAAGCGGGTAATAATGCTAACAAAATCTTAAGAGACAAATGCTTTTTGATATTGTTTTCCATAGTTTCTGTTTTGCGTTTTATTTTTAAAACCCTGTGTTAAGACGCAAAAAGCCCACCACATAGGTAGTGACCGAAGTCACTCATATCCGTTTCCAGATACGGCACGTAATGCGACCCCATATGATGGGTTCTTTATGCATTACGTGACTAACTTTCACCATGCCTTTATTTCTAAAGGTTTAGGCTACTTAAAACTATTTACTTGTAATTAAATAATAACACTTCGACCTTATTATTCAAAGCCCATTCTATCGCTGAACAACTTTAACTAAAAGGATACTATGCGACCACACTACATATTTTAAACTCTGCATAGACTTAGCAAAAGACTCTTTCTCTGACACCATTGGTATATGGAAACATATACAACAGCCCAGTTTAATCATCCTATTATTAGCCAAGTAGAAAAAATTAAATATGTATTATACGCTCGTAAATCAACCGAATCAGAAGAAAGACAAGTTCTTTCAATTGATTCACAAGTTAAGGAAATGCTACAACTTGCCGAACGAGACGGTTTAGAAGTT
>JAPLXT010000084.1 GCA_026395935.1 Candidatus Nomurabacteria bacterium
ACACTCAAAACAAAAACTAAGAAATTCACATCTAAACATGCTAGTAGCACAAAGAAACTTAGCCCGTTGAAAACTACTGTATATTCACTAATTTGTACTGGGATAGGAGGTTCCTCCCCAGCTAGCCAAGTAACTGTCACTGTGGGAAAGATAAAACCAACAGTCAAAGAGATATAAAACAGAGGATGGAATTTTTGCTTGCATTTTTTTCTATATCTGGTATTATGGGGCTTACATTATTAAATAATTTATGTTGGTAATTGTCGTTTCATGAAGGTTTACCTTTATTTTATAACATTTATCAACCAATAAAATATATGGCAGAGGAATTTAAAAGAGACAAGCCACATGTCAATGTTGGTACTATTGGTCACGTTGACCACGGGAAAACTACATTAACTGCGGCTATTTTACAAGTATTAGCACGCCAAGGCGGTGAATACGGTGCTAAAATTAAAGGTGTTGATCAAATCGACTCAGCTCCAGAAGAAAAAGCTCGTGGTATCACGATCGCCCTTTCTCACAACGAGTATTGGACACCAGCACGTCACTACGCACACATCGATGCTCCAGGACACGCTGACTATATTAAGAACATGATTACAGGTGCTGCCCAAATGGACGGTGCTATTATCGTAGTTGCTGCAACAGATGGAGTTATGCCACAGACTCGTGAGCACATCCTTCTTGCTAAGCAAGTTAACGTTCCTAAGATTATCGTATTCTTAAACAAATGCGATATGGTAGATGATCCTGAAATGCTTGATCTAGTTGAAGAAGAAGTTCGTGAACTTCTTACAAAGCAAGGATATGATGGCGCAGCTGCTCCAGTTATCCGTGGCTCAGCTCTTAAGGCTCTTGAATCAGCAGATAATAACAATGACTACGCTAAATCAATTCTTGATCTAGTAAATGCTCTTGATACTTATATTCCAGTTCCAGAACGTGATATTACAAAGCCATTCCTAATGCCTATTGAAGATATCTTCTCAATTGAAGGACGTGGAACAGTTGTTACTGGTAAAATTGAAAGAGGAATAATCAAAGTTGGTGAAGATGTTGAAATTGTTGGTATTAAAGATACTGCAAAGACAACAGTCACTGGTATTGAAATGTTCAACAAAAATTTGAAAGAAGGAATGGCTGGCGACAATGCTGGTATTCTTATCCGTGGTATTAAAAAGGAAGATGTTACTCGTGGACAAGTTCTTGTTAAACCAGGAACAGTTACTCCTCACTCAGAATTCGAATGTGAAGTTTACATTTTGAAAAAAGAAGAAGGAGGTCGTCACACACCATTCTTCACTGGTTACAAACCTCAATTCTATATCCGTACTACAGACGTTACAGGTGAAGCAACACTTGGAGCTGGAGTAGAAATGGTTATGCCAGGAGATACAGTTAAACTGAAAGTCTTGCTCGTAACTCCAGTTGCTCTTGAAGAAGCTATGCACTTTGCTATCCGTGAAGGTGGTAAAACAGTTGGTGCTGGTGTCGTAACAAAAATCATTAAATAATCAGTTGTTAGCAACTGAAAACCCACCCTTATGACTACAAAGATAAATCCGCCAGTTGGTGGAACAAAAGTGAAAAAGGGGAAAGAAGATGTTGTTGTAAAACTTCGTATCCGAGTAAGAGCTTATGAAAATAAGATTCTTGATGCCTCTGTAAAACAGATCATCGATACAGCTCTAAGATATGATGCGAAAATAGTTGGACCAATTCCTCTTCCTACCGAAATTAAAAAGTACACTGTGAACAGAGCTTCATTTGTTTTCAAGAATGCTCGTGAACAGTTTGAAATTAGAATCCATAAACGTGTTATCGATATTTTGAACCCAAATCCGAAAACTATTGAAGCACTCACAAGCTTGTCATTGCCATCCGGTGTTGATATAGATGTGAAAATGATGTAATTATATGAAATTTATTCTTGGAAAAAAACAGCATATGATGCAGTGCTTTCTAGACGATGGCAGAGTGGTTCCTACTACAGTTATTGAAGCAGGTCCTCTAATAGTCACTCAGATAAAAAGTCCTGATATCGATGGATACGTAGCCGTACAGGTTGCGTATGAAGAACAGAAAGAAAGTCGCGCGACAAAAGCGCATCTTGGACATGTCAAAAAAAGTATAACAGGTGAAGACAAAACTGGTGCTTATAAACATCTTCGAGAGTTTAGAGATATAGAAGAAATGGCTACAGGCGACAGAATCACAGTTTCACTTTTCAAAAAAGGAGACATGGTTTCCGTCACAGGTATTTCAAAAGGAAAAGGTTTCCAAGGTGTTGTTAAACGCCATGGTTTCCACGGAGGACCACGTTCTCACGGACAGAAGCACTCTGAGCGTGAGCACGGTTCCATCGGTGGAGGTCTCCGAAACAAAGTTCCAAAGGGAATGAGAATGCCAGGACGAATGGGAAGTGATGTAATCACAGTGAAAAATTTGGAAATTATTGGTGTTGATGTCGAAAATAACCAACTACTTATTAAAGGTGCGATTCCAGGAAGACGCGGAACGCTCGTAGAAATAATCGGCTAATTTTATGGAAACACAAATATATAATCAAAAAGGTAAGTCAGTTGGAAAGTTAGAACTTCCAGAATCAATATTCGGTCTTCCTTGGAATGGTGACTTAGTTCACCAAGTAGTAACTGCAATGCAGGCAAATGCTCGTACTCCAGTTGCTCATACAAAGGATCGATCTGATGTTCGTGGTGGAGGTAGAAAGCCTTGGAAACAAAAAGGTACAGGTAGAGCTCGTCATGGATCCTCACGTTCCCCAATCTGGTCAGGGGGAGGAGTCACTCATGGACCACGCAATGACAAGAGCTATGAACAAAAAATAAACAAGAAGATGAAGGCCAAAGCTCTTTATACAGTTCTTTCTGAGAAATTAAGAAAGGGCCAAATAATCTTCCTTGAAGAATTAAATCTTAAAAACATCAAGACCAAAGATGCTGTTGCTGTAATTAAAGATTTGAGTGCTTTGAAAGGATTTGAAAAGATGGTTGGTGGTAAAAAGCCAAACATATACGTTTCAGTTCCTGCAAAAGGAGATGTATTAAAGAAGAGTTTTGCAAATATAAAAACAGTCGAAGTCGATGAAGTTCGCAATATGAATCCAGTAGATTTGCTTGCTTTCCGATATATTATTATCTCACAGCCAACAGAGAGTATTGCTTTCCTAGGCGGTAAGATAGAAAAGAAATAATATTTATGGCTACAACAAAAACAAAAAAGAATAAAGAAGTTGCTGTCGTCGACGACTCAAAAAAAGCAAAGACTCATCCTTTGATTCTAGGTGCACGCATCACAGAAAAAGCGGCGCTAGGAGCAGAGAAAGGGAACTACACTTTCAATGTGAGCGACAAAGCAAACAAAAATGAGATAAAGAAAGCAATCAAATTTATTTATGGAGTACTCCCACAAAGAGTTGCCATAATTCAAATTAAAGAAAAAGAAGTTGTTCGTCGTGGAAAAATTGGTACAAAAAAGGGAGGCAAGAAAGCGGTCGTATATTTGAAGAAGGGTGATAAGATAGCAATATAATATGAAAACATATAAACCTACAACACCATCAAAGCGTCATCAGACTACCGTTACTTATCGTAACGTTATAACTAAGAGCGAGCCTTTGAAAGCTTTAACTCATGGTTTCAAGAGATCTGTCGGACGAAACAATCAAGGCCGTATTACTGTTCGCCATAAAGGTGGAGGACACAAGAGGCTTTATCGTGAGATTGACTTCATGTATAACAAGCGCGATATCCCTGCCAAGATAACTTCTATTGAATATGATCCAAATCGTAATGCTTTCATCGGTCTCGCAGTTTATGCAGACGGAGAGAAGAGATACGTCGTGGTTCCTAAATCAATAAAAGTTGGAGATAAATTCATGGTAGGAGAGAAAGCTCCTTTGACAATTGGTAACAGACTACCACTTAAAATGATTCCAGTTGGTACATTCGTGTACTGTGTTGAAATCAAACCAGGGAACGGAGGTAAGCTCGCACGTTCGGCTGGCACATTCGGTCAGGTAGTAGCAAACGACCTTGGATATACAAATATCAAAATGCCATCCACAGAAGTCCGAAAGGTTTCTGAGAATGCATGGGCAAGTATCGGGGAAGTTTCAAATAGTGAATACATACTTCAAAACATTGGTAAGGCTGGACGTTCACGCTGGCTTGGAATCCGACCTACAGTTCGTGGTACAGCCATGAACCCAGTAGACCATCCACACGGTGTAGGTGAAGGACGCCAAGGTCGCGGACTACGTCGTGCGAAGACAATGTGGGGCAAGCCATCAGGAAAAGGTCAAAAGACAAGAACACCAAAGAAATACTCAAATATGTGGGTTGTCTCAAGACGAAAAGTTGGTAAAGCTAAAAATAGTAAATAAAAAAACAAAAATTCTCTATCAACAAAAAGTACCCTTATGGGTACTTTTTGTTGTATAATAGAACCATGCAAAAGATATCTGAGAAAAAGAGATTCTCGCTTATAGCTCGCCTCAATAGTACTACCCATGCCTTCCGTGGGCTTGGGGTTTTTGTTAAAACAACTCACAACTTGTGGGTTCATTTATTTTTCGGAGGGTTAGCTGTTTATTTAGGATATGTTTTGATTTTATCTCCTATCGAATGGGTGATGATTATATTTGCTATTGGTTTTGTTATTGTAACCGAAGCAATGAATACAGCATTTGAGATAGACATAGATCTTACAAGCCCTACTTACCACCCTTATGCTCGTGATACGAAAGACGTCGCTGCAGGTGCAGTTGCCATCGCCGTTATAACCTCAGGCATCGTAGGCCTCATAATTTTCCTTCCTAAAATTTTACACTTGATGTTTTAGATTTAATTCCTCCCCTCCTTACTAAGGAGGGGAATGAGGGGAGGTTCTTAATTAATTAGGAACCTCTCCCTAACCCTCTCCTTGGTAAGGAGAGGGGAAATAAATTTGACTTTATTTTTATATTTGCTAGTATGAAGCAACGAGCTCAGATAGAGCTTATTTATATTGTATATGACAAGATCACTTAAAAAAGGACCATATGTAGACGAAAGGCTCTTGAAAAAGATTGCCGGAAAGAAGCCACTTGAGACTGGCGTTATTAAGACTTGGTCTCGTGCATGCGTCATCTCACCAGAAATGGTAGGATTCGTGTTTGGAGTTCACAATGGTAAAGTTCATGTGGAAGTACTTGTAAGTGAAGATATGGTAGGTCACCGACTTGGTGAATTCTCCCTCACTCGTAAGTTCGTCCGTCACGGTGGTAAGATGCAGAAAGAACTTGAAGCCAAAAAGAAAGAATCCGAGATAACCGCAGCAAAGTCAGCCAAATCAGCAGTAGAAGCTAAAAAATAAAAAACAATGAAAGCATTTTTAAAAAATTATAGACAGTCTCCACGCAAGGTTCGCCTTGTAGCAGACTTAATCAAAGGGAAAAGGGTTTCCGAGGCTTTTACGCAACTCAAGAATCTTCCAAAGAGAGCAGCATTACCTATAGAGAAGCTTTTGGCTTCCGCTGTTGCGAATGCAAAAGTGTCTGGAATAGTTACAGAGGATCTATATGTAGCAAACGTTACAGTCAATGAAGGTATAGTTATGAAGCGTAGTATGCCCCGCGCAAGAGGATCGGCTTCTCGAATCAACAAGAGAACTAGTCATATAATGCTTACTCTTATTGAGAAAAATGCAGAAAAGAAAGTAAAGAAAGCAGAAAAGGCAGAAAAAGCACCAACAGAAAAGAAAGTAGTAGCAAAGAAGTCGAAAGTAGTTAAGAAAGTAGAGGTTAAAGCCTAAATTATTTTATATGTCAAAAGTTGTCCATCCATACGCACATAGATTAGTAACACTTCGAGACTGGAAGTCCCGCTGGTTTGCTGATAAGAAATACAAAGATTTACTCAAGAGTGATGTTGTTATCCGTGAATTCCTTATGAAGAAGTTGCGCGGTTTTTATATTTCAAGAGTTGAAATAGACAGAAGTGCAAAAGCAACAAAAGTTATGGTTTTCACATCTCGTCCTGGTATGATTATTGGCCGTGGTGGCGATGGTGCAAACAAGCTAAAGAAAGATTTAGTAACTGCTATGACAAAGCGTGGTGTACTAATTCCTGAAGATTTCAAATTTGATATTTTAGAAGTTGCGAATCCAGATGCAGATGCTGCAATAGTAGCATGCATGATAGCTGAAGGTCTTGAGAAGCGTCTTCCTTTCCGCCGTGTCATGAAGCAAACTATTGAGAAGGTGATGACTGCCCGTGGAGTCAAAGGAGCTCGTATTTATCTTGGAGGCCGATTAGGTGGTGCCGAGATCGCTCGTAGCGAGCAGATCAAGCGTGGATCTATTCCCCTTCAGACTTTCCGTGCTGACGTTGACTTTGCTCGTGAGAAAGCTCATATGAGTTATGGCGATATCGGTATCAAGGTTTGGATTTACCGTGGAGAAATTTTTAATGAGATTAAGAAATAAGAAATTTTATGTTAACACCTAAAAAAGTAAAATATAGAAAATGGCAAACAAGTAGAACTGATATGACGAAAGTCACTCCGGACACTCGTGGTACTACTGTAGCTTTTGGAGCATATGGGCTTAAAGCTATTTCAGGTGGACGTGTCCGTGCAAATCAAATAGAATCAGCTCGTAAAGCAGGGCATAGAGCCATTGGTAAAACTGGACGTATGTGGACTCGCATATTCCCTGACAGACCTTTCACAGCAAAACCTGCAGAAGTAGGAATGGGTAAGGGTAAGGGTGATCCACAGGGTTACTGCTTGGATGTTCGCCCAGGTAGAATACTTTTTGAAGTAGATGGTATTACAGAAGTTATGGCAAAAGAAGCTCTTCGCAAAGCAGGGACTAAATTACCAGTGAAAACTCGTATAGTAACAAGATAATTTTAAATATTATGGAAACAAAAATAAAAAAAACAAATAAGATTCTCAAAGGAGTAGTTGTCTCAGACAAGATGGACAAGACTGTCGTAGTAGAAGTCACTCGCTTTGTAGAACACAAGAAGTATGGCAAGAGAATAAAGAAAACCAAAAATTACAAAGCTCATGATGAGGGAAATGTAAAAAAGGTAGGCGATCAAGTCGAAATAGAAGAGACAAAGCCAATGTCCAAAGATAAGCATTTTAAAATAATTTAAATTATATGATTCAAGATGGAACAGTAGTAGTTATAACAGATAACGCCGGCGGAAAAGTCGGAAAGGTTTTCAAAGTACTCGGTTCATCAAAGAAGCGTTACGCAAGTATCGGTGAGAGAGTTATCATTTCAGTAAAGATTGCTGATCCTCGTAAGGTTGTAAAGAAAAAGGATGTTCACCAAGCTGTCGTTGTGCGTACAGTCAAAGCTTTCAGACGTAAAGATGGTTCATACATTCGTTTCGATGACAATGCCGTAGTTATTCTTGAAAAAGATAAATTAGATCCTAAAGGTGGTCGCGTCTTTGGTCCTATTCCACGTGAGCTTGCAGAAAGAGGATACCAGAAGATTATTTCATTAGCCCAAGAAGTTATTTAAATATATGAAAATCAAAAAAGGAGACAATGTAATAGTTATCGCTGGAGCAAACAAAGGCAAAAAGGGTAAAGTTCTTAAGGCTATACCATCCATGAACAAAGTTGTTGTAGAAGGTGTGAACCTAAGGAAGAAAGCCCATAAGTCTAAAAAGAAAGGCGATCCAAGTCAGATTCTAGAGATAGCAATGCCTATCCATGTATCAAATGTAGCAAAGCAAGAAAAATAAAAGATAAATAAAATTTATGGAAACAGTAAAACAAAAAGAAAAAAAAGCATATAAAGAACTTAAGGCTAAATACGGCTACAAGAATCCTATGGCTGCACCTCACCTTGTGAAGGTAGTGGTTGCTTCAGGTACAGGGTCAGGTATAAAGAAAAACAAGGATCACAACAAGCTAGTTATGGAAAGAATTGCAAAGATCACAGGTCAGAAGCCAGCTACAAAGAGTGCAAAGAAATCAATCGCTTCATTTAAAATCAGAATCGGTGATCCAGTAGGAGTGATGGTAACTTTGAGAGGTGCTCGCATGTATGGATTCCTAGACAAGCTTATAAACGTTGCTATCCCTCGTACGAAAGACTTCCGTGGAATTGATAGAAAGATTGTAGACAATATTGGTAACCTTACAATGAGTATCAAGGAGCACACAATTTTCCCTGAGACAGGAGATGAAGAATTGAAAGACGTGTTCGGAATGGGTATTACACTAGTCACAACAGCAAAGACTAAACCCGAAGCAACTGAATTCTTTGAACTTATCGGAATTCCATTTAAGAAAGCCTAAATAGTTTCTAGTAATTAGGTTCTAGTGACTATAAAATACAAAAATAAAAGACAAATCATAAAAACCCTTAGGAATAAGGGTTTTTATGATACTGTTTTAATCTTGTTGTATTTTACTTGCATTTATCTTTATATCTTTATATACTTATAAAGTAGCTTGACGTCAGAAAATTTCTATCGGCTTGCTGCGGGCATCAATAAAATGATGTACTCATGAGTGAAATAACACATTTATTTGTGTTTGCCGTCACTCCGGGCTACATGAAAACACCACCTAACGGTGGCTTTTTCATTTGTTCTTTTTCTTATTTTTCTTTATATGAATGGATTTGATTTCTAAGCAATTATTTTTTTCCTCTAATAAAATTACAAGCCATGATTTACCTAGATGTGAATAATCTTTTTTATAATAGTGGTCTTTAGGTGGTTTGTATTCATATGAATCAAAATTAATGATGATTTCATTTATGTTGTTTATAATAAAATTGATGATTTCTTTTAACTGTTCCTCTGAGTGATATTTACTAAAATCTTCTTTCCTTCTCTCTATAAAATGTTTTAAAGATTTACGCGAAATACAAACTTTCATCTTTTCGTGTGGATGTTTATCATTTTTAGAATCTAATATATTAAAAATTTCTATCAACTCAGTATGATTTTCAATCTGAGAACCCTTTTCTAATGAAAGATAGAATTTTGCTAACTCAAGCAATTTTTCAATAACTTCGGATGACATATTAAATATAATAACATAAATTATAAAAAAGTGATGAAGGATTAAAATATATATTTGGGTTTTGTTGACAAAATTTGGGCTCGGGTGTATACCTTCAGTGTATTTGGCCTTTATATGTTTCATTGTTATATTTTTTAATTAAAATCTTTTACAAGTGAAAACAAAAAAGTTTTTGTTCCATCTCGCATTTGCTTTCCAACTGATTGGATTTTTAGGGTTTTTTGGAAAAATTATTCATGACAGTGTGCAAAACTTTCAAAGTAATGCTATTGGCGGGGATATGTCCAAAGACACTATGGTAATGTTGGCCGTCCTGTTCGTTGTAGGTTTTGTTGGCTTTCTTGTAAGCAACAAATTAATGGATCAATTGAACAGGATCGAAGATGCTATTAAGGCGACCTGAAACAGGTATGTCTGAATTAGAAAAAGCCGGTGGCATTGTCACCGGCTTTTTTAATTATAACGTAGGCGCGTACATATATTTGACATCTTCTCTTTCATTTGCTAGTATAAGCCTACATGAGTTTTAGATCCGTTTGTCTCCTTAAGTGCCTTTATTAAAAGCATTTAAGAAAATAAACGAGATATCATCATTCATGTAGGGGTTTTCACTCTTAAGTTAATTATTTATGGCAAAAACATCAGTAACAGCTAGACATTTAAAGAAGTCAAAATTTAGTACACGAGAAACAAATCGTTGTTTTCGTTGTTCACGTGGACATGCATATATGCGAGATTTCGGTCTTTGTCGTATCTGCTTCCGTGAATTAGCAAACGAAGGTATGCTTCCAGGTGTTCGTAAATCAAGTTGGTAATCAAATAACAAATATATGGATCAAATAGCAAACATGATAAATATGGTGAAGAACGCAGGAAGTGCAGAGCACGAGTCCATCGTTGTTTCATATTCCAAAATTAAGCAAGCAATAGCAGAATGCCTTGTGAAGGAAGGATATTTAGCTGGAGTAACAAAAAAAGTGAAGAAAGGTATGCCAATTCTTGAATTGAGCGTTTTATATGTAGACGGAGCCCCAAAAGTTACCGGAGCAGAA
>JAPLXT010000061.1 GCA_026395935.1 Candidatus Nomurabacteria bacterium
ATAAGATTCGTGAATTTAGACTTTTCTTGAATAGGCAGCCTGGGGTGAAAGTTCGCGGACAGTCTGCTTCAACACTGAAGAAAAATACTCAAAATTATCATTTGATAGCTCTTCGTTCTTTTCTTAAGTACCTAATGAAGAGGAATATATCTTCCCTCTCGCCCGATCGTATAGACCTCGCAAAGATTAAAGAGCGAAGTCTAGACTTAATTTCTGTAGGTGAACTAAACAGGTTGCTCGAAGCTCCACTTAAGAATAATGAGAACGATAAGAAAGATGACACTTTGAAAAATTCTCGCGATAAGGCGATACTTGAATTATTTTTCTCGACTGGTCTTCGTCTCTCCGAACTTTGTTCTCTTAACAGAGATTTAGACTTATCCAAAGATGAATTTTCTATTCGTGGGAAAGGAGAAAAGGTGCGAGTAGTCTTTCTTTCTGAATCAGCGAAAATCGCGATACGTGAATATTTAAAAAATAGAAAAGATTTAGATGAGCCATTATTCATACAATATTCTAGAAATGGTAGTGGGAGCAACCGATTAACACCACGATCCATAGAAAGGATAGTGAAATATTACGCGATTAAAGCTGGAATTTCGAAGAAAGTTACTCCGCACGTTATTCGCCACTCGTTCGCAACTGATTTACTTTCCAACGGTGCCGATATCCGTTCAGTGCAAATGATGCTCGGTCATGCGAACATTGCCACAACACAAATATATACACACATCACAGACAAGCAACTCCGCGACGTACACAAGAAGTTTCACAGTAATTAGATAACACTAAATAAGATATTACCTAAAAACACTCCATAAAAACATTCTCGGACTCACCACACAATAATTTTCTGCTGAAAATTTTGCTCGTACTCAGCCCGTCGGCTTCCGTAAGGGTTCGCTCGAGAACATTTTTATTACGTGTTTAGCCCGTATAGATTTTTTAGAATAGTCCTTTAAGAAGGAACTTGGGAGGCTGTCGAGCCGAGCACGAGGAATTTTATAGCAAGAAAATATCCGTGTCCTTCGTAAGGAGCTATTCAAAAAATCTAGATACGAACGATTAAAGAATTATTTCAATGCATTTTTGCCTGGGAATATTGCCTTGCTTCCGAGAGATTCTTCAATACGAAGTAATTCATTGTACTTAGCGACACGTTCGCTTCTACAAAGTGAGCCTGTCTTTATTTGACCGGTTCCAAGACCAACGACAAGGTCGGCTATTGTCGAGTCCTCTGTCTCCCCTGAACGATGTGAGACTACAGCTGTGAAGCCTGCCTTCTTTGCCATATTTATAGCGTCAATAGTCTCAGTTACCGTCCCTATTTGATTTAATTTTATTAGAATAGAATTCCCTGCTTTCTTTTCAATTCCTTCTGCTAATCTTTTTATATTTGTAACAAATAGATCATCCCCAACTATTTGGATTTTCTTCCCAAGCTTTTTTGTCATGAGGCTCCATCCGGTCCAGTCATCCTCTGCAAGTCCGTCTTCGATAGAAACTATTGGGAACTTACCTACCCAATTCTCATAGAAAGCCACCATCTCTTCACTGCTTAGACTTCTCTTCTCTGTCGCAAGTACATACTTGCCGTCTTTGTATATTTCACTGGCTGCTGCGTCAATAGCGATACTTATATCTTCGCCTGGTATATACCCTGCTCTTTTGATAGCCTCAAGAATTATATCAATAGCTGCTTCATTTGTAGGCAACGATGGCGCATATCCACCTTCATCTCCGACAGAAGTATTCAACTTTCTTTCTTTCAAAATTTTCTTCAGCATATGGAAAACTTCTGCTCCCCATCGCAAAGCCTCTCTGAAAGATTTTGCTCCTGTAGGCATAATCATGAATTCCTGAAGATCTGTAGAGTTCTCCGCGTGGCTTCCACCGTTTAGGATATTCATCATCGGAACTGGAAGACGAATTTCTTTATTTTTTGATATATCTTTAAAGTATTTCCAAAGTGGCTTCTTCTCGGACATTGCTACTGCTTTGGCAAAAGCAATAGAAACTCCAAGGATAGCATTGGCTCCAAGCTTGCCTTTATTTGGAGTCCCATCCAAATCAATCATCGCTTGGTCTAGAGTCTTTTGATTCCAAATTTTTCCTTTTAATTTTTTCTGTATATCTTCATTTACATTCTTTACAGCTTTAAGCACCCCTTCCCCTCCGTATCTTTTAGCATCTCCATCGCGAAGCTCCACTGCTTCATGCGATCCTGTTGATGCCCCTGATGGCACTCCTGCACGCCCAAAGGACCCGTCTGCGAGAATTACATCTACCTCAACAGTTGGATTACCTCTTGAATCCAATATCTCTCGTCCAATAATTTTTGAAATCTTTGTATTTGACATAATTTTTATGTTTTAATTTTATTTTAAACTATTTTAAAAGAAATCTTAGTGTTGAGACTAAACGAATCTTCTTGTACTCAGGAGAACCAGGATCTTTGTCTTCTATTTCAAATACTCCTTGATTACCTCTCGTTACACTACCCACTTTTGATGCTGAATTTTTAGCAAATTGTGACGCTGTATCACGTGCATTTTTAATGGCCTCTGCAAGCATTTCTGGTTTAATACTATTTAGGTCAGAGAATTCAAATGAGATATTGTTTTGACTCAATACCACACCTTTTTTAACTAAGAGTAGAGTACCGTTTGATACTGATTTAGCAAGATCAACTTTTTTAGTATATACAGAAATTTGATTATTAGAGTTATATCTAAATGCAGAATCTTTATATGTCTCCTGATAGATATTTACAGGAGCTACATTTATCTCACTATCCTCAAATCCTTTTTCTTTGAGGAATTCCTTGATTGTTGTAATATTCTTTTCTATATCAGAATAAAGTGAATCAACATCATTTGATTTTACTTCAAAACTCATAGACCAGATAGCAGTATCAGCTTTCACTATTTTTTCTGAAAGACCTTTTACTTCTACATACGAACCTTGCTTTGAAAAATCATGAGCTGAGATGAAGAAAGCTACTGAAATCAAAATTGCAAAAACTATCATTGAGCCGCTAATAAAAGAGAACTTATTGTTTTTAATATTTTCCATACACTAAGTATATCACAATTTCTGCGGAGCCAGCTGGACCATGAGTACATTTTTCGAAACTTACAGTTTCAGTACACCTTTTCCACTTGTGAGTACACTCACACGGAAAAGGTCTTCAAATCTAGCACGCAAATAAAGCAGTTTATCTGCTTGGCTCCGCTCAACAAAAAAGACCCTAGTGGGTCATTTTGTACGAGCGGAGCCAGCTGGATTCGAACCAGCGGGGGAAATTACTCCCCGCCTCTTTAGCAAAGAGGTAGATTAAACCACTCTCCCATGGCTCCTTACTTAACAAAATACCATATTTCAAGGTCTTTCCCAAATTGAAAATAATTTTGAAAATACTATAAATATGCTAAGATATGCAAAGTAAATCACGAGGAGGCGTGGATGAGTGGTTTAAATCAATGGTTTACTAAACCGTCGAACCTTAATCGGTTCCGTGAGTTCGAATCTCACCGCCTCCGCTATTGACAGCTAGCACGACATGTGTCGTTAGCTAGGTATTTCGTGCTAGCACAAAAAACATTATTTTTTGTTATAATAACTGCATGAAAATATTACTTGCTACAAATAATAAAGCTAAAATAGAAAGATTCAAAAGATTAATAAAAGTTATTGATTCAAACATAGAGTTACTGTCTCCTTCTGAGTCAGGAATTGAAATAATTAATACAGAAGAAAATGGTAGTAATCTTATGGAAAATGCAGAATTAAAAGCAAGAGCATATTTAGGAAAAGTTGATTTTCCGATTTTATCTAACGACACAGGATTTTATGTGGAAGGCGAAGGATTTATTGATGCTCCAAAAAGAAAAGCATTGGAGGGATTGGATGAAAATAATTTATCAGAAGAAGAAATCTCAAAAAAACTTTTAAATTTTTGGAAAGACATTGCAAGTAAGTATGGAGGTAAAGTTGATGCAGCCTGGGTGGAGGCTTTTATTCTTTTGTTACCAAATGGAGAAGTAAAAAAATCTGAATCAAGAAGAGAGGTAGTTTTAACAAATCAAGAGTTTGGAACTCCACATATTAATTTTCCAATTAGAGCTTTGTATTATTCTAAAATAACGAATAAACCAGCTGTTTTACACACAGAAGAAGACGAGGTTGTAGAATTAAAACCTGTTATAGATGCAATGACTAAAATTTTGAAATAAACCACAGTTGTATTAACGCATTTAGAGCTAGCTCTAAATGCATTCGAATCCATTTATATTTAAGTGTCGGAATCAATTAATTTAAAAATACAACCCTTGATACCTACTTTTATAATTCAAACTTTTTTAAACGTGAGGATATTGCTCCCTTTTTTCTTTTAAAAATATCTGCAAGTTCATCAATATTTTTACTCATATTTCTTAATTGTTTCAATTTTCCATCTTCTTCTATAGACCACCCCCGATAAGCATTAGAATGCTGAACTCGTATATTTGTAACTGAATATTTCTTTTCTGATGCACAAGTTTCTTTT
>JAPLXT010000046.1 GCA_026395935.1 Candidatus Nomurabacteria bacterium
CTCCCGGACAACTAGCAGAAAATGATTGAGTGTAATCGGAATCAGTCGTTTCTGTAACTGTGTGTGAACCTGCAGAAACTTCAACAGCCGCACCAGTAGTAGTCAATACAGCATCAATGAATAGTGGAAATTGATTAGCAATCTTGGGCCCTCCACCAACGACTTCTTTGGTCACAGTAAGATGAGGCTTTGTACAAGTCGGTACGGTAATAGCAACGTCGGCATCGGGAATCGTAACTACGTGAGCAAATGTTAAGGCTCTTCCAATCCATTTTACACCAGCATAAACTGTGATATCTTGAGACACAGGAATAACAGTTCCTTTGAAATTACTATCGTGGTTAAGAGTTGTAGCACCATTTGGAGTCCAAAATACATCACAAGCAGATGCTAAATCACCGGTTAATGTAACGCTTGAACCAGTTATTGTATTAAGTGCACCAGTACTTCTAAATACATATGTTCCAGCTCCGTTAAGAGTAATTCCGGCTGTTCCAACAGATGCAGCACCATCAATACAATATACTCCAGGATAATAATCACGTGTACCTGAGCCATACCCGGCTGTAACGTGTGTTGTATCAGTAGCAAGATCAATTGCTCCAATTGCAAAACTAAATGTACAATCTTGACTATTAAGAGCAACTAAAGCAGTAGCTTGAGCCGTGCCTGCTGTGCCGGCGGGCGTATAGTTCGTATGAGTTCCAAATCCAGGAGCAGTTCCATTGAATGTGGTAAACCCAATATCCCCATTAATCGTGGTTGTTGCTGAAGTGTTGTTGAAAACATCAGAAAGGAGAGCAAAGGTACTAGCTACTCCAAGGTCTGGTGTAAAAGGTAGAACTACTGCACGCACAGCAATGATTCCACCCAGGCCAAGTGTAAACGCTATGGCCAGTACAATTATTGAAATTTTATTAATTTTTTTAAAAAATTTCATTTTCTCTTTTATTTAAATAAATTTAAAATATTATTTAATAAAAATTCGTACCATGTTTGTGGTGGAAATCCTGTCTTTGGAAGTTTTGGAACGACAGGAGCAACAACGACAGGAGTGCTTATGATACTAATAGTTGGTTCGAAAACAGGTGCAGTAGGAGCTGGAATTAATTCTGGAGTAGGAGTTATTATTGGTGTTACAACAGGAGCTGGAGCTTCTGTACATGTAGGTCCTGAAATAGTACCAGAAAGCATTGTCACATCACCACCAATTGCCAAAGCTCGGCCGTCTAAATTTACATTAGCTCCAAAATGAACACCTGTCCCTGCTATGATTGTCCCTGCAAAAGAACTACCATTTATTGTTGCTAAAGAATTAACAGACCAAAATAAATCACAAGCTCTAGCCCCATTTTGAAAATCAATTGAACCAGATGATATTAGACTACTAGATGTCCTAAAGATATATACACCTGCTCCATTAAGATGAAGTATTCCGCCATTCAATTGTCCAGCTCCAAGATCATAGACACCAGGAACAAGAGTCAACCCATCAAGAGCAGTACCTATAACTACTGGAGAACCCTGGCTTAGCATATTGGCATTTGCAGTAACTGCGTTAGCCTGAACACTAGCTTGCAAAAGTCCTTCACTTGGAGCAACTAAATCAGTAGCATATATACTGCCGGCTACATTTCCAGTTGTTAATGCGGTCACACCAGCACCAGAAGTATTCATTCCAACATCCCCAGATATAGTAGATATTCCAGTGATTAAAGTCTGGGCAAGAACGGAAAAACTTTCCGCTGCACCTAGATTTGGCGCCGTTGCTGCGTATGCAGTAATTGATGGAGACATTCCAAACATAAACACAAAAACTAACACAACCACTGAAACTTTATTAAATTTAAACTTTTTCATATTGCTTACTTATTTAGTTAATTATTAATTTCGATCACCCAAAAACCTCATTTATTATAGATTCATCATCATTTTTGTTTTTGTTCCAACTAGACCATCAGAAACCAAGCCATTTGCTGTTTGCCATGTCTTTATAACTTCAATAGTTTTTGGACCTAGTTTGCCATCTACTACCAAGTTAAGATTCAATTTAGTATTTAGAAATCTCTGAAGTTCCATAACTGCGTCACCCTTACTCCATAATTTAAGAGTTGTGCTTCCAAAGTTATATTTATTTACAAGACTACTAGAATTATTAACACATAATGCTCCTGTAGACGTGCTATATATATTGCCACCGGAGCATCCTTGTGGGACAGCATTGTTGATACATAATGCTCCGGTAGATGTGTTGTATAAATTTCCAAGAGAACATCCTTGTATTGGTTCATTGGAGGCACCTGCCGATGTTCCACTTGTAGAAACAGTTACATTGTTTGAGACAACTGAGGAAATATCACCAGTTGCATTTCGGAATTTAGCATAGACTGTTTTTACCCCATCTCCACTAGTAAGTACCCAGGGCTTACTCGTCGCATATGCCTCCCAAGATGCTCCTGCAAAACCTGCATCATTTGAGATAAGCATTTCTGTAGCACCTATAGCGGAAAGTGCTAGAGTCACAGAAGGTGAAGAAGTTATCGATGCTCCAGCATTTATACTATTTGAAGTATTAGCTGATGAATTAGAATTTGAGTTTGAATCAGAATTAGAACTTGTACCTGATGGAATAGTGACAGAGCTAGCATCTAGCGTAACTGCGCTCTGAGCTAAAGCTCTACCATTCAATACAGCCCCTGTGTTTAATACAATTGCCGTCTGATCTAAAATGTTTCCATTAAATGTAGCGCCTGTACCGATAGTCGTCTGGCCTGCAACAACCCAGAAGATGTTGCTAGCTTTTGCACCACCTGAAAGAACGATACTTTTCGCAGAACTTATATCAAGATTCTGTGCTACTACAAATATCCAGACATCGTTTGCAGAGCCTGCTAAGGTAACATCTGTAGGAATAGTAACTCCTGTTCCCCATTTATATAATCCAGGGGCAAGAGTTAATCCACCAATGTTCCCTGCGCCAAGTTCTGTGATAGCACTTAGTGATCTCCCTGCTCCGTCAGTATAGGCAGTTTCCATATCACTAACAGCTGTGGATACAACCGAAGGAGTTGGAGTAGCATAGCTAGGTGCATATACTTTTCCAGTTATTAAAGCTGATGTAGAGGATGCAGATGCTGCTGGAAGAATTAAATCAAATCCAGTAATGTAAGTCGCCTCGGCTGGACTAACTCCTATATCACCCACAACACTAGTTGTCCCAGTTGTTGAAATCCCTGTCTTAGATAAAATTACGAAATTCCCTGAGGTGCCAAGATTGATAGCCGAAGGTCCTGCAGCATAAACTCCACTCGCACTTAAAATACTCAAACAAAACCCAAAACGAAAACTTTTATTATTTTATTCATATATTTTTATTTTTAATTAATTAATAATTTTAATTTGATTAGTTAATACATAGTACTTTTTTATCCTTTAATAAGTACTGAGGCGTAAAGTGTCACAACAAGTTCTAAGCTTGCCTAAAAAGAGGATATACTTTTATTTTTTGCCCTGCTCGATCTTAGCAAGTATTATTATTAGATATAATACTTATAGCTTGGCGTAGTTTGTGACACATTAGTAAATAAGTCTAATACCGTAATTATACTATAAAAATAGTAAATAGTACACACAATGGCTGGTGCGACATAGAAAAAAAGTATATAAAATGATATAATTTGTAAATTACCCGTTGAAACATTTATTTGAATGGAAGCTACACTACACAATTTAGCCCTTTGGCTAGAATCATCAAAATATATTTTGCTTATTATAGGTACTATTATAGAAGGACCTGTTGTTATGATGGTTAGTGGATTCTTATTTGGATTAGGACAATTTAGTTTAGTTCCAATGTACTTCGCACTTGTATTTGGTGATTTCATTGCTGATATCGGTTGGTATTGTTTAGGGCGATTTGGAACAAGGCACACTATATTTAAATATGGACACTTCTTGGGTCTCACGCCAAAACTTCTAGAAATGATGGAGGATCGCTTCCATAAGTATCACCAAAAGATTTTAATTATATCCAAGCTGACAATGGGTATGGGCTTCGCTTTCATTGTTCTCATTGTGGCTGGTATATTCAAAGTCCCATTTAAAAATTATGTATTTCTAAATCTTGTAGGTGGCTTTATTTGGACTGCCCTTCTAGTAACAATTGGATACTTCGTTGGAAATATATTTTTAATAATTCCTAATTCCCTAAAAGTAGTTTTTGTAATATTTATTTTTATTGCAATTATAATTGGCTTAAGATATGCTACTAAATATCTTAAGGGACAGAATATATAAAATGGAAAATAATCAAGAAAAAAAGTTATGAATAGCAATGATCTGCGACCCCATGGGTAGCAATAAATCCGGCGTTGTCGTCTCAACATTACGCTTCGCAAAATTGCTAAAAGAAAAAGGTCACCACGTCATCTTTATCGCGGCACGTTCGGAAGAACACAAGGAACATAGTTTTCATAATGGCATAAAAACATATAGATTCCGAAGTATCCCTATACCAAAGTCAGATGGATGGAACTTGGCCTTCCCAACAATAAGAGAATTAGTAGATATATTCAAAGAAGAGGAAATAAATGTAGTACATATCATACTACCAATGTCTGCCTCTATTATGGCTATAAAAGCAGCTCGGAGACTCGGGATAAAGATAGTAGCGCATTCCCATTCTCAGCCAGAAAACCTTTTTATGAATATGCCAAAAATAATTCAACCTGTCTTAGGCAATCTTTGGAATAAATATCTCGCTTGGACATACAACAAAGCAGAATACCTGATCTATCCTACAGAGATGGCTCGTAACTTGCTTGAGAAGTTGGGTAAGGAAGGACAGAAATCTCAAGTAATTAGTAATGGGATAGATATCGATGAATTCAAGCCAAAGCCTATCAACGATGATTTTTATCGTAAATTTAATATTGGAGAAGATAAGATTAAACTTCTTTTCGTTGGACGTTTGTTCCCCGAGAAATCTATCGATACTTTAATCAGAGCAATGCCATATATTATTACTAATTATCCTAATACTCATTTGATGATTGTAGGTGGTGGATACCTAAGACCAAAGCTCGAGAAGTTAGCCATAGATTTAAAAGTTGATAAATTTACCACATTTTTAGGATTGGTCAGCGAAGAAGATAAAGTCTTGGCTTTTAATGCGTGCGATATATTTATACTTCCCTCTCTAGCCGAACTTGAGGGTATGGTAGTTCTCGAAGCTATGGCCTGTGGTAAGCCAATAATAATAGGAGATGCAAAAATGAGTGCTTCACGATTTTTTGTAAATGAGAATGGATTTCTTTTTGAATCAAAAAATTATAAAGATCTATCTGAAAAAATTTCTACTCTAATAGAAGATAAAGAACTCCGAGAAAAAATGGGGAGGAAGAGCCTAGAGGACAGTAAGGAGTATGACATTAATAAAAGCGTCGAGAAACTTGAGCAAATTTATTATAGCGTATTGTAAGTGTATGAAAGAATCATATTTTGACAATAAATTATATTACCGCACGAATGAATGGAAGGAAGATAGGCCAACTTTGGTTTTTATACACGGAATTTCCGGTTCTTCTTCGGCTTGGTGGCCTTATGAGAAAATATTTGAGAATAAATATAATATTTTAACTTATGATATACGTGGTCACGGAATGTCAAAAAAGTATCCCAATTATGAAGACTATGAAATAACAAATTTTGTTAAAGACTTTCATGATTTACTAATGTATCTGAATATTTCAAAATTTGTTTTGCTCAGTAGCTCATTCGGTACATTAATAGCAAGAGAGTATCTGAAACAATATAGAGAAACCGTCATCGCCCTCATCTTCACCTCTACGGAGGATTATCAAGACGATGCTTTTATATTAAAAATTGGCCGACCGATTCTAAAAATAATAACAAATATTCTTAGTTTTTTGCCCTTTAATCCTAAACCTCGAGGTCATGTAGATTATAGCAAGATTAAAAACTCAGATTGGAGTATTGAACGAAATTTTGCTGATACAAGAAATACGGGATTACGATCACAGTTTTATACCATAAGGCATTCCTTTCTTCCTAGACGAGAATATGATCTAGAAAAAATAGATGTGCCAACACTTATCATACATGGTGAGAAAGACTCTTTAGTTCCAATAGAGAACGCATTTGCCTTCTCAAAAAAAATAAAGAATTCTAAATTTGTAGAAATTTCCAATTTTGATCATGATATCCACCATAATGCCGTCAAAGAAATGTCGGAAGCGATTGAAGATTTTGTGGAAAATTTGAAATAATCAACTTCTAAAAAAACTATAAAAATGCATTATTTGATAATAAGGTTTTTCTGAGTTATACTTATAATTATGAATATGGACCAAAAATTCAATATACCAAGCGTTGAAAAGAAGAGACAAGGATCTATGAGACTTTGGCTTGCCAATGAATCCATAATTAAACTGGCACTTGGAGAAATAAAGATAGAAGGGAAAGAAAATATAGATAAAATACCTTTAAATGCAAATATTGTTATTATGAGTACACATCTTACTGATCTTGATATTCCAATAGTTATACATTCTATTGCCAGAGATTTAGATATAGCTGTTACTAATATGTCCGTACATCATAAATTCTTTGGGAAAGAAGGTGAACCTAGCACAAATATAGGAATGCGAATAGCTGGAAAAGATAATTTCATCCCAATAGATTATAAAAGGGATACAAAAGGCCCAGGTAATAAATCAGCTGTTTCTTTTAACCCCAATAATTTTGAAACAGCAGCAGAATCTATAGATAAAGGTAGGGCTATTTTAATAGCAGCCCATAAGCCATTACCTGAAGCTAAAAACAGCCTAGAAAATGTTAAGGGTGGTTATGGAGGAGTATATTTATCTCAGTTGAGAGAAAATACTTACATTCTTCCTGTAACCGTTGTTTTAGATAAAGCTGCCGGTATGCACGGGAACGAACTAGATACTTTAAAGAAAAAACCAAATGCTTCTGTTGTCATAGGAGAACCATTTAAACCAGAAAAAATTCCAAACATAGAACAATTTTCAATTCTTACAAAAAAGAGAGAAGGAGGAGAGATTCTTAATGATGAAGAAATGAAAGAATTCTCAAAAATATCTCATGCTCTTAGAAATCAATCAGAAAATATCATACAATTAATGTCTAAACAAATAGAAACTAGATAACATGAAAATCTGGACTCAAAAATGGATAAACTTGTTTAAAAATAAAGAATTTATTAAATCTTTAATTGTTTCTTTTATTTTTCTAGCTATCAGTCTTTATATAAACTTTCGAGCTGGTAATTACGCTACAGAGAAAGCCAGCCTTCCTGTGACCGATATTGTCTTGAGTAATATTCGTGTATTTGATGTTGATGGATTTTTTATTTGGGGACCAATATTCCTTTTCTCTTTAATAACAATCTTATGCCTCTATCATCCTAAAAAAATTCCGTTTATATTAAAAAACATAGCCCTCTTTACTGTTATAAGATCTATATTTATAAGTCTTACTCACCTAGGCCCATTCCCCACTCAAATAGTAGTAGACAATGCTACAAATTTTATTAATAAGTTTACTTTTGGAGGTGATCTATTCTTTTCTGGACATACAGGTATACCATTCTTATTTGCTTTAATATTTTGGCAAAATAAACAATTACGATATTTTTTCTTGGCTTATTCAATTTTTATGGGAACAATTGTTTTATTAGGACATTACCACTACTCTATAGATGTTCTAGCTGCATTTTTCATCACATATTCGATTTACCATATATCTCTATATCTCTTCAAAAAAGACAAAGTAATGTTTGATGAACTAAACACAAAATAAAAATGTTCTCGAGCGAACTTATTTATTTTTATTATTAAAACCATGATCGCCCCTATCTTTAAATAAAGTGTTTATTTTTTCTGCATTCATTCTAGCTTTTTTGGATATCTGATGATCTTCTTCATTATTATTCTTTTTCATATTGTCTAATTTTTGTGCGTGTGTATTCATCTCAAAGTTAAAATTTGAAATTATTTTATCTGATTGTTCTACTTTATCTACCTTTTTAACATCCTTAAGAGTTTTATCTAATGCAACTGTATGCTTGTCTAGCAGATTATTAATTTTATCCTCATTCTTTTTATTAAGCTTGCCTTGGCCTGCAAGTGCCTCAGCTTCAACTAAGCGCTTTGTGGCTAAATTAACCTCATATTTTGCTTTGTTTTTAGGAGAAAAAGTTAAGGCTCCCTCTATTAGCGGTTCAACAATATTTACTTTGAGTGGATAAAGAATACTATCAGGAAGACTGCTCTGTGAAGCAAAGACAACACCCGAGCTAGAAAGTATAATAATCAATGGAATGACAATATAATAAACGAGTCTGTTATTCTTAAGCATTGCTAGGAATGAGAAAGTAAACCAAGGACTAGTCTTAGGTTTTTCTTTTGAAACTTTCAAAATATTTTCAAAGATGCGAGTCTTCTCAACATCAGTCATGACAATATTTTTGATTTCCTTTATTCCTTTTTTTAATTTATTGTTTTCCATATTCTACTATTTTCTTTAATTCTACTAATCCTCTATTTATTCGAACTGAGGCTGCATTAGGAGTAATCCCCATTATTTTCCCTATCTCTCCTGGTGACAGATCTTCTACATATCTAAGGTAAATAGATTCGCGGTAAGTATCTCCTAATTTATTTATCTGATCTATTAGATACCTACCCTCTGCCCCAATTTCTAGATTTGCAAACGTCGTTTCTTCATCTAATATATCAAAGCTTGTCTCTCTTTCATCGTTATTACTATTATTCAATACCATAGCATCCAGAGAGAAACTCTTCTTCTTACGATACCAGTCTATTATGAGATGCCGGGCTATAGTGAAAAGTAACGCTCTCTCATTTAGGATATCTTTGTCTTCCTGCATCTGTTTCCATAGACGCAAGAAAGTTTCTTGCACTATGTCTAAGGCTGTCTCTCGATTAGATACACGAAGCAAGCAGAATCGGAAGATAACGTCCGATTCCTTTATATATATTGCTTCAAAAGTACTTTGTATATCTTTCATAGATGTATGACGTACAAGCCACTCGTTTCTTACATAGCTTGTGCATACTTAACAGTACGATAAATATTGATCTTTGTCTATGTAAGAAATAGCACCCCTACCTCGTCTACTCCAATGTGAGGTCGTATACTTTCGTATATATAAACTACTAAAGTATATATTATTAATTTAATAAATAAATCCGTATAATACGGAAAAATTATGAAAAAATATAAATCGTTAATTGCAAGTTCTCTTTTAGCAGCTCTTATCATTGCATCCCCTATTGTAAGTTTTGCAGAGAATAACAATAAGGATCAAAATGGTAATGAAAACAAAACAGAGCAATCTAGTAAAGTAAAAACAGAGAAAAATAATAAAAATAATTCTTGGTTCAGTTCTAGTTGGTTTAATAGCAAAAACGCTAAAGACACAACCGCACCTGTTATAAGTAATGTGGCTGCCACATTATCCAACAATGTAAAAAAAGCTAAGGTAAGTTGGACAACCGACATCAAAGCAAATAGTATTGTTTGGTACAGTACAACTTCGCCTGTTGATACTTCAGTAAAAGGCATAACAACAATGAAGCGTAATAATAGAACTTTAAATCATAAAATTGAATTAAAGAGATTACTACCAAATACAAAGTATTACGTTGTAGTAGGTTCTGCTAATGGTATAGGGAAAACATTGTCAACTGAAATATAATTTACGACTCCTGCAATAGCAGTAACACCAGTCGTTACTCCACCCGTAGTAGATGCAACTGCTCCATTTATAAGTAACATAGAAGCAACTGTAGGTGGATCAAATGTAGCAATATCATGGAAAACAAATGAAGCTACATCCTCTACTATCTTCTACTCTACAACTACTCCTGTTGATACAACCACAGCTAGTCTAACAAAAGTAGTAGACAATACTCTCACAAAAGGGCATTCACTAAGTATCCCAAATTTGACATCAAACACTCTCTATCACTTTATTGTAAAGTCTGTTGATGCATCAAACAATACAGTTTCTTCTAGTGAACTTTCATTTAGAACAAACTAAACATTATTAACAAAAAATAAACGAAATCGACAAAGCCAATACAATAAAACCACCCGCCACAAATTCAAAAATGTTGGCGGGTGTTTTTATTTATTTTGAATAATTTAATTAACTGCTATGTCTCATCTTATAATTCTTACTATAATCTATAATAACAGGAATACTTGCCGCAACCGGAAGAGATAAGAAGGCTCCCAATATTCCAAAAAGACTTGCTCCAATTAAAACAGATAAGAAAACAACTGAGGGAAAAAGATTAAGCGCTTTATTGTAAATCATAGGTGAAATAATATTGTTTTCAACTTGTTGGTAGATAAGATGTAAAACAATTACCAATACACCAGTGATTGGAGATACTCCAAAACCTATAATGACCGCTGGTATAGCACCAATAGTCTGACCGACAAGAGGAAGTAGATCAAAAATCGCAGCAAAAAGAGCTAGAGGTAAGGCGAATGGAACATGTAAAAGTACTAACCCTATGTATACAATAATGCCACAAATAACCGAGATGAGAAGATTTCCGCGAATATATTTGCCAGTTACCAAAGAAATTTCTTCTATTAACTCTTTTATTTTACCTTTTTCTTTTGAAGCAACATTGCTTAAAAATAATTTTGATAACCTCTCTAAATCATACATCAAGAAAAAAGTTAAAATTATCGTAGTGATAATAGAAACAATAACTAGAGTAATATTTACTGTAGCGGTTGTATAATCAAGGTGTGATTGAAGATAAGTAATAATATTAAAATCTTTTAAAAATGAAGAGAGAAATTGTGAATGACCAATAACATTATTTATACTACCTAACAATACTGGAATCTCTCTAGCAATACGAGGAATAAAAATAAACCCAAAAACAACAATAGGTATAATCGGTATAATTAAAATTAAGAAAATACACAAAATAAGAGGCATTTTCGTCTTATTTTGTAATTTCTTTACGGCTGGATAAAAAGCAGCTGTTAGCACTAAAGAAACAAGAATAACTGGTAATATAGAAAAGGTTTTCCAACAAAGAAAAACCAAAACCCCCATAATAACGATACGAGTAAGAGCCTCCCAACTAAAAACATGTTCAAATTTTTCCATATATTATAGTATACACCAAAAATATTTTACTTTACACTATCTAAAAGAACTGGTTCTGTATCAGAATTTATTATGTTGAATCGTAGACGGCCGATAGTCTTCCTATGTTCTGTCTTAATATTTACTCTCCATCTACCAGGTGTTATATTCATGCGTTTTGAATACGTCCTGAATCCTCCATCACGTCCTCCAGTAACAGGCAAACTTACAACTACACCAGTCACCCATTTCTTACTTGTTGTATTATAATATTGCCATTCGTGAATAATAGTTAGGTTAAGATTCTTAGGCGAAAAGACTGCACTATAGGCGTACACCGTAGAACCAGGCGTAACACTAAAATCCTTATACAATTTAAAGTAATCCTTCCATCCGTGACTCTCATATGCTATATCGTAATTACCATTTTGATTCCTCTGTATTAAATGATAGATTCCCCCATCTTTGAGAGAAAGTGGAATTGGTGGAATCAAGTTTGTAAAATAAAGAAAATTAATTAAAGAAAAGATTCCTATTATCAAATAAAGAGTAAATTTTTTATTAAGTGTCTTCTTATCTTTCTTAAGGTAAAATAATACTGCAACGAATATAGTAATGAATATCAAGCTTACAACTCCAGAAAGCAAGAAAACCCAATCATTAATTTTATGTAAGACTATTGGGATTAAAAAAATCATGAAAGAATAAATTGAAAGGAAAAACAAACTTATTTGAAAACTAAGTTTAGTGTAATGATGTTTGAAAGATTCATTTGCTATAAAAGCAAGCACAAGCAAAAATAAAAACGGCCAAGTAGAGAAGATATCGGTACTTCTAAAATAAAACACAAGGAAAGTAGAGAGTAATCCTCCAAAGAAAAATTGCAAAATGTTTACATACCAGAAGTGAGCCTTACTTGGATCAAGTTCGTCCCCTTCGCCACGCTCTTTAATATGGATAAGTAGAATAAACAAACCGACAATGATTATGTGCGCGAAAATCCATGAATTCTCCCACATGGTATCTACTCTTTTAAGTGTTAAAGCATCAAAAATAAAACCAAATATGAGGGATAGCGATGAGATTGGTCGTTCAAAGCGTCCATACCAATGGCGAGTCCTTTTCAAAAATGTCATAAAATGATTATAACATAAAAATGGAATTGTTTGAGACTACCCATAATTTTTTATATTTCTAGTATATCAAAGAAAAATAGCAAGGGCTATCCTTGCTATTTTTCCTCTATATTTAATTGTTAAACCTGTAAGAACTTTAACAAATTGAAAACTAAGAAAGCGGGCCAGACTAATGCTTTCAATATTCCAAGTATTACTGCCCAAAAACCTAGAGCGTGAGGAAGAAAATAAAATAACGAACCTATAAAACCTAGCCCATAGATACAATTTGCCGCACCATGTGAAATATTTTTATCTTTCATAAATATTTTATCTAACTTTTATAATTGAGTAGTTTCATGACTCTTCCTAAACTTTACGCCCATATAATAAGGCCAAACTATTAATGCGAGAACTCCTCTCCAAAAAGATAACTTGAGATACCCTATTGTGAACAGCCAACCTATCATCCACAAGGTACCAAATACTTCTTGGTGAGTTATTATTGTGTTAGTCATGATACTAGTATATCATTTTCTGCTTTGGTGAGTCAAAACAAAAATGGAGTTGTTATTTTATATCTTCTTTTCTCTTACCCCATTGCCATCTTGGCTTTTCTCCTTTTTTATAACAAACATATATTAATAAACCTGTAATTATAAAAACAAAAAATATATTTTTAAGTCCTTCGTGATCTATTCTAGACATCAAAGAAGCAAATAAAAGAGCCCAGACTAATATCACAAGCCACCCTTCCAAAGTCGATGGATACCATCCCCAACCATATAACTTTCTTCTAAACCAGATTTTGTTTTTCATATCTTTATAATTAAGTTTGCATAATTTATTTTATAAACAATGCTGAGATTATCGCCAAGACTCCAAGAATAAGGCCGATCATAGGACCTCTCGTTGGTAATTCTTCAAATATTAAATATGTGACAAGCGGCTCTACAACAACAATTGATGCAATAGAGATAGCTCCAACAATCCAAATATTCTGCAAATATTTCATACCGAACATATAGCCAGCAATCAAGAACACTCCTGCTATGAACATGAGTCCCGTCATTTTCCAAAAGGAATCAAAAAAAGTACTAATACCCTTAGCGGCAATTATTTCAGCATATATAGCTAGGCTTTCACCTATAAATATAAAAAAAATGGGTATTATTTTCTCCATAAGATTAGTATAGCAAATTTTAATAAATAAAAAACGAGAATACAACATTAAAGCATGTCCTCGTTTTTATTAATTGCTGTGTTGTTCTTTTTTTTCTTTTTAAAAATTAGATCAATTAGAATGACAACAAAGAAGATTATTAGACATCCATAAACCAAAAAACGTAATGGATCGTCGTTTAAAAGATAACTTATTTCCTTAAAATGTTTCATTTTTTAGGGATTAAATTTTTACTTAAAGCTTCAATTAAAAACTACTCCTTCTACCCTTAATTGTCAAATTAAGATGGGTACAACAAGGGTATAGTAAGGACCGTCCTTGCTACTTAAACGATTCCCTAGAGGGCCTATCGTCTATTTTTATTTGCAGGGCTGGGAGGCTTGGACTCGAACCAAGATAACTTCCTTCAGAGGGAAGTGTCCTACCATTAGACGATCTCCCAGCTCTGAAAACAAAAATAAAGATAATATTCGGCAATTATTATACTTACAGGAACATATTACCACAAAACCCTAAAAATTCAATTGATACGAAAGAGATAATAAGGTAGAATATGGCAATGACTACAGAAATAAAATATGAGCCTAGGCACATAACAACAGATGATATTAAAAATGGTTGCATGACTCTCACTGGTAATAATGGTGAGGAGACGAAGCTTTGCATGATACAAGAAGAATTCCGCCAAGGGATAGATTCAATGACGAATATAGGTCCTTCGGTCACTTTCTATGGTTCAGCAAGGCTTAACTCTGATCACCCTGAATATATAAGAGCATACAATTTGTCTTACAGAATAGCTAAAGAATTAAATTACATAGTTATGTCAGGTGGAGGAGGTGGAATAATGGAAGCTGCAAACAAAGGTGCATTCGATGCCGGAGTAGAATCCATCGGTCTTACGATCAGACTACCAAAAGAACAATTCACGAACCCTTATGTAACCAAAGAGATTCCTTTTCATTTCTTTTTCGCTCGACAAGTATCTATGCAGTACACAACTGAAGCTTGCATATATTGTGCAGGAGGTACAGGCACGATGTATGAATTCTTTGAAATGCTTACTCACCTACAGACTGGCAAGATAGGGCCAATACCTATAATCCTATTCGGTACAGAATTCTGGACTCCTATAAAAAATTTAATTCAAGAACAATTCGTAGAAAAATATAAAACTATATCACAATTTGATATAGATAGATGTGTAATAACTGATGATATGGATCAAGTTCTCGATATCGTAAAGAAAAGTAAAATTCGAACTGGAGAAGACGAATTAAATTAAAAAAAATAGGGTTCGCTCGAGAACATTTTTATTTTGTGTTTTTATTATTTGTATTTTTCCTCCCCTGCTAAGGGGAGGTGCCATAGGCGGAGGGGTCATTATTTTTTCCCCTTCTGACACGCTTTTATGAATGCAGTGAAAAGTGGGTGTGGGGTTAAGGGGCGAGCTTTGAATTCTGGGTGGAATTGTGTACCTAGGAAGAATGGGTGCTTGTCGGCAGGAAGCTCGGCAATCTCGCAAAGTTTACCATCAGGAGATACCCCTGAGAATATGAGTCCTGCGCTCTCTAGAGCCTCTCTGTAAGCGTTTGAGACCTCATAGCGGTGTCTATGACGTTCGCTAATAGATGATGATTTGTAGGCCTTTTGGGCAATTGTACCCTTCTTAAGATTTGCAGGATATGCACCCAAGCGCATACTACCACCCATCTTTTTATTTTCTACTTTTGCTTTCTGATCCTCCATAATATCTATGACTAAACTGTTAGAATTTGGATTCACTTCGCGAGTTGTAGCATCCTTTATTCCTAGAATATTACGAGCATACTCTATGACCATAAGCTGCATACCATAACATAAACCAAAGTAAGGAATTTTATTCTTTCGAGCAAATTCTATCGTTTTTATTATTCCTTCTATACCTCTTGTACCAAATCCACCAGGAACAATTATCCCATCATATTTAGATAAACTTTTAATAGAATTTGGATTCTTCTCAAAATCCATAGATGATATCCAAGTGAGAACTGGCTTGCTTCCTGACGCATAGGAAGAATATTTGATAGCTTCTATTACTGAAAGATATGAATCCGAAAGTGTAAAGTCTCCTGTATTGAAATATTTACCAACGATTGCAATATTTACTACATTGTTCTTCACATGTGTGGACTTTGCAAACTTTTTCCATTTTGTAGAGCCAGTGTTTAAAGCTGGGCCACAAACCATATTAATTTTATCGCAGATCATATCGCCCAATCCTTCCTTCTCAAAGTTTACAGGTATATCGTAAATACTATCAACATCAGGTGCAGAAATAATATTGTCTTTTGGAATGTTACAAAACATGGAAAGCTTTTCCTTCCTTTTATCATCTAATGGCATCTTACTACGAGCAACGATAATGTCCGGCTGAATCCCGGAAGAATTCAAAGTTCGGACGGCATGTTGAGTAGGCTTGGTCTTCATTTCTCCAACATTGCTTGGTATCGGTAAGTAAGAAACCATGACAAAGAATACATGGTTCGGCATGCGGAGCTTCATCAAACGCGCAGCTTCAAGGAAAAGAATATTCTCGTATTCTCCCACTGTACCGCCAATCTCTATGATGACTACATCTGCATTTACTCTCGCACGAGCATTCTCTATACGGCTAATCACTTCAAGCGGAATATGTGGAACGACTTGCACGCAAGCACCATTGTATTCTAGATTCCTCTCCCTTTCTATAACACTCTGATATACGCGTCCGGTCGTCATGTAGTTCGCACGAGAAAGATCAACTCCTAGGAATCGCTCGTAATTACCCATATCCTGGTCCGTTTCATCTCCATCATCAAGGACAAAGACTTCGCCATGCTCTGTAGGATTCATGGTTCCTGCGTCTATATTTATATATGGATCAATTTTAATAGCTGTCACAATCTGCCCCCTATCGGAAAGGATACGAGCTAGAGATGAAGCTGTGACTCCCTTACCGACGCCTGAAATAACTCCACCAACTACAAAGATATACTTACAGTTAGATAATTTTTTTTCTAGCTGATGTAAATATTTTCCGATGGTTTTCAAATAATTGGATATAATGAAATTTTTCTTTGTAATCCAGAACAATCTTTCTGGTACAATCTGAGCTAAGTCCATCAATTACAAGTATTTCCAGTTTTTCTTTTGGATAATCATTTTCGATTAATGAATCCAAACATCCTGAAATGTACCTTTCTTCATTCCTGCCGGGGACAATTA
>JAPLXT010000106.1 GCA_026395935.1 Candidatus Nomurabacteria bacterium
GAGACTCTGGGCAGACGGCAGTATTAGATTTCAAACAGCACCTTCTGGAACTGCTGGCTCGGCTCTTGATGGAACAGCATTTGATACTACGGGTGTGAAAATGGTAATTAAAAACGACGGCAACGTCGGCATCGGGACGACTAATCCGAGTGATAAACTGGATGTATGGGATGGGAACTTACTATTAAACAAAACAGGGCTGGCTCATGGGATGACTTCCCTGGGGGTAACTACTTTAGGAGGAAGATTATCTATTAATGATATTCATGGTGGAGCGGTATTAAGTGGTTTTACTGACGCTACTTCT
Source organism: Candidatus Nomurabacteria bacterium (assembly GCA_026395935.1). Taxonomy (GTDB): domain Bacteria; phylum Patescibacteriota; class Minisyncoccia; order Phycocordibacterales; family UBA9973; genus UBA8515. Next base: position 308 of record JAPLXT010000106.1, read on the forward strand.
GTCAATAGTGCTGTTTCTACTTTTGCTGTTTTAGGTTCGGCTTCACCAACGTATTCAGCCATCCAGGATTTTGTAGGGAAAAAGAATGCTGCAACATGGCAGGCATTGGCTTCTAATGAAATAGCATATAAACTTACAAATTTTTCTACTGACTTAGTCACGGTATTAGGAAGCGGCAACGTCGGCATCGGGACAACGGCACCTGAGGCAAAGATGGATATTATTGGAGCACAACAAGGGACAGTAACCACTCTGGGTTCTGAAGTGCCTGGTTTAATTATTCAACAAAGATTAACTAATGATGCAAATGGAGACAAGGGTCCAATGTTGGAATTTAGAGCAACCAATGCATCTGATGCATGGACGCAAGCAGCTATTACTGGTGTTGCTTCTGGTACTTATGCTGGGCAGTTAGCTTTTTTCACGCAACCTGGTGGAACAACTGACCCAACAGGTAGACGGTCTAAGGGTGCATCTTTGGTAGAGGCTATGAGGATAATAGAAAACGGCAACGTCGGCATCGGGACGACGAATCCGGGAAGCACTTTGAGTGTTGGTGGAACTACCGCCATCAATTGGACGAACGGAACAGGGTTGGTGACAGTTGGCAATTTAGGTACAGGCGGATCACTTTTTGTAAATACAGCTGGATACAATAACGGCAATTCCTCCGGGTTGGGAATCGACGGCACTTTTGCAGGTGGAATAGGTGGAACTTCGACGGTTAATCTGAAGGCTTACGGTGTTAACTCAGCCGGTGGGTATAATTCTGCTTTGACTTTTTCTACAACAAAGAATACAACTCTTTCTGAATGGATGAGAATAGATCAAAATGGCAACGTCGGCATCGGGACGACGGGACCATCTGCTTTATTACATTTAAGTAAAAATCCAGGCGCAAACACAGTTGTTGAATTGTTACGATTAGACACGAGTTTATTTGGTGATTATGAAGGGAGTGGTGGAAAGATAGTATTTAGAGATATTGGTGTATATGCGGACACTGCAACAATAGAAGCAAAACGTATTGCTGGTAGTGGAGAAAGTATTTTAAGTTTTAGACTTCGTAATGCAGCTACTGCGCAAATGATAATCGCAAATACTGGCGTCGTTTCAATCGCTAACCTCGTCTCCTGCGGAGGTATTCAAACAAATGGCAGTGGTACCATGAGTTGTACCTCCGATGCACGTCTAAAGGATATAAAAGGAAACTTCACACCAGGCCTAGATGCTATAATGCAAATCAATCCACAGACATACTCTTGGAAAACAGATTCCGGATTATATGATGGAGGTATAGACTACTCTGGATTCATCGCTCAAAATGTTGAAACTGCAATTCCAGAAGCTGTAAACATTAACCCTTCCGGTAACAGACAAGTAAATACTACAACAATCCTTGCTGCATCTATTAATGCTATCAAAGAAATGAATTTGAAATTAGAAGACCTCTCTTCTCTCGATACTACAAAAGCAACTTCGCTCGGAAGCTTGATTACTAGATTCTTGGCCGATATGGGGAACAATGTTACGGATTTGTATGCAAGTGTGATACATAGTGATAAGGTTGTAACGAAAGAAATAGAAATGAAGGATAGTGCGACAGGGGAGGATTACTGTGTAGTCATAACAAATGGAGAATTTAATAAAAAGAAAGGCAAATGTGGCGCGGAAGTTGTGGACGAGACTCCTCCTCTTACCGACGCAGAAATAGAAGCTGCTAGAGTAGCAGAAATAAATAATAACTTAGCAACAGCCAAAACAACTGCAAATGATAAAGTAGAAGCTGACTATACAGGGGCAAGTTGGTTATTATTCACTCCTGCAAGAACGTTAGCACTAGCACTCCCAGAAGTAGTAGAATCAACCCCCGCACAGACCGGAGCAGAACTAGAAGCGAACAAAACAGCTAAGACGACAGCACTAAACAATGCAATGACATTGTTAGAATTGTTAAGTAATCAATCTTCTGATATAACCGCTCTAACAGAGGCTAAAGGTATCGCTCAAGGACTTATAAACGACAGTGCTGCAGAATCAGCTAACGTAGGGGATCATGTAGAAGGCTCTCTCGCTACTCTTATAGCTGCAAATAATCTTGCTACAGGAACTATTGCAGATACTCAAACTGTAATCGACGACCAAGTTTCAGCTCTAAATACCGCTATTACTACCTATAATGCAGCAATAGTTCAGTAACTCAGGGTTAGAACCCCTCCCCTCCTTTTCAAGGAGGGGAATGAGGGGAGGTTCTTAATTAATTAGGAACCTCTCTCCAACTCTCTCCTTAGTAAGGAGAGAGGGAAATCAAATACTATTCAAATACGAAAGCACCGCGACGTAGTCGCGGTGCTAATGGGGTTGTATGATGATAATTAATTTGAGATAATATGAATATGAAAAAAACAACTAAAATAGCAATTTTTGAAAATAAAGAAATTCGTCGGCATTGGGATGATATTAAGGAAGAATGGTATTTCTCAGTTGTGGATATTATTGAAGTATTAGCAGGGACTGATAGGCCTCGTAAGTATTGGGATGATTTAAAAAGGAAGCTTATACAAGAAGGAAGTCAGTTGTCCGATAAAATCGGACAACTGAAAATGATAGCATCTGATGGTAAATATTATCTTACAGATGTATTAGATACAGAGAATATACTTCGTCTTATTCAATCTATCCCTTCTCCTAAGGCTGAGCCATTTAAGCTTTGGCTTGCACGCGTAGGATATGAAAGACTGGAAGAGACAGCTGACCCAGAAATTGGTATACATCGGGCACTTAAAACATATTTGAAAAAGGGATACAGTCAGAGTTGGATAAATCAGAGATTAAAGAGTATAGAAATACGTAACTTACTAACAGACGAATGGGAGAATCGTGGAGTTAAAGAGGGTATAGGGTTTGCTATATTAACGGATGAAATCACACAAGCATGGACAGGACTCACAACTAAACAGTATAAAAATCTTAAAGGTTTAAAGAAAGAAAGTCTCAGAGATAATATGACTAATCTTGAACTAGTTCTTAATATGCTGGCTGAAACCGCTACAACAGAGATACATAAGAAGGATGATTCACAGGGTATTTCTAAGTTGAAATCTGATGCTCACGTAGGAGGGAATATCGCTGGCGGAGCAAGGAAGAAATTAGAGAAACGACTAGGCAAATCAATAATTACAAGTCAAAGATTTTTGAAAAATAAAGAAGAGAAAAAGAGATTAAAGTAATACGAAATCAAATAGCACCGCGACGTAGTCGCGGTGCTATTAGATTAGTATTTGTATTCCTGAATTCTTCCTGCCCTGCGAAGGGGAGGTGCCAAAGGCGGAGGGGTCTATATGCTCTTCACTATTCTTGCGAAAGTTTCAGGATTATTCTGTGCTATATCTGAAAGTATTTTGCGGTCTATATCAATCTTTTTCTTCTTAAGTCCGTCGATGAATCTACTGTATGACATCTCAAAAGGTCTAATAGCGGCATTGATGCGGGTAGTCCAGAGGGATCTTGCATCTGCTTTCTTGTCTTTGCGGTGAGCGAAAGAGTAGGCACCGGCGTGGCGCAATGCATCCTTGGCTGCTGACTTCTTTGTACTGCGACCGAAACGGAAGCCCTTTGTCTGGGCTAGGATATTCTTTCTGTGCTTATTCTTTATTGTTCCTCTTTTGACTCTTGTCATATAGTTTTCGTAATTTTATTTATAATTATTTATGCGTTTGCTAAATATGTCCTTCTATTCTTATTTGAAATTTTGAAATTGTTTGTCTTCTTCCCGGCAAGTTGCTTGGTACGTGATTGCTTGGCATTGAAATGATTGAACCCTGGTGCACGAGATAATATCTTACCATTCTTTGTAACCTTCAAACGCTTTGTTAATGATTTGTTTGTTTTTATACTCATAAATTTTACTTTTCTTTCTCAATTGTAATAGTTGGACCTTTAGGACCCTTTTTATAATCTTCTGCTATTTTATAATTCTCAGTTATAAGGTGAAGTACGCGATATATGCGCTCTTTTAGGAATGGTTCTGGCATATATTTGGAACGCCCTGGTAAGAATAGTTCTACTTTGATGCGGTTACCTTCTATGAGCCATTCTGATGCTCTTCTGGCCTTAAGGGCAAGATCATTCTCCCCAGTACCTATCTTTATCTGAATAGTCTTGGTCTCTGTGGTCTTGGCTCCTGCTTTGGCCTTCTTTAGCTTCTTATTCTGTTCATATTGGTATTTACCAAAATCTGCTATTTTAACTATTGGCGGATTCACATTGGGAGAAACTTCTATCAAATCAAGGCCAAGTGCAGTTGCTTGTGCTAAAGCTTCTTTAATACTCAAAACGCCAAGATTAACTCCTTCGTTTGAGATTACGCGAACCTCACTAGCCCTTATTTGATTGTTTATTCTTTCTCTCAATTTGGTTGCCGATAGAAATAAAATAGATTACCTACCTAAGCCGAATATTAGCATATATATAAGTATAAGGCAAGATAGAGGTAGGTCTTTAAAAACACTCCATAAGAATATTCTCGGACTCACCACGCATAAAATCTTGCTAGATTTTTGCTCTGCTCGGCCCAGTCGGCCTGCGCAAGTGTTCCCTCGAGAACATTCTTATTCCGCGTTTTTATATTACTTTTTAAGTTCTATAATTTTCTGCATTAGGTTATCAGCTGGCAGGAACTTGCCTTCAAGGGGGATATAAAAGCTACCATTTACTCTACTTTTATCAGCAGATATTGGCATTCCACTTTCATTTAGCATTTCTTGGTCATTGTAGTTATCACCTATAGCCATAATATTCTCTTTTTTAAGCTTAAAAATTTTCATAGCATGTTTAATACCGAGAGCTTTCGTTTGAGTTTTTTTAATTAAAACATCATAAGCTTCACCATTCCAAAGAGTCACAAGATTTTTGTCTTTCTTAACTACAGCTTCAATTTTTTTGTCTGGTTTTTTACAATGTATTGTTATGATAAACTCTTTTGGTTCAAATCCTTTTAAATTTTTACTTTTATTTGTAACTTTTTGTAGTTTTGGAAAAATATCTTTTGTGAGTTCAAAGCTATTAATATGCTGATAAATTTTCCCATTATGCCAAGTAGCACTTCCGCACTCGTAGGTGATACTAACAAAAGGTAATATTTCTCGAAACATTTCTTGGAGCATGTAAAGACCTCTTCCAGAACTAATATTTATCAAATATCCCTTTTTATAAAGTTCTCTTATTTGTTCTATTTGCTTTTTAGCAATAACTTTTGTATTTAAAGTAGTAGTATGTCCTATTTGTTTTATCTTAGTGCCTCTAGGAACTAGAACTCCATCAACATCAAAAACAACCATTTTTATTTTTTCAAGATCCTTTTTTACCATTTGTGATAGTGGTTTCATAATTTTATTTTGTATTAATTAATTGTCTAATTATAACATTAAATTGCATCTTTTGTCTTTTTAAAGATTTCTTTTATTCTTTTGTTTGTTTTTGCTTCTATATATATTCTTACTATTGGTTCTGTATTCGATGGGCGAACATGAAGCCAAGAAGAGTCTTTAAAATCAAACCTTATCAAATCAATTTCATTTATAGATAAGTTGTCTGAAAAAACCTTTTTGAGTTTATTATTTAGTAAGTTCAAATCTCCGTTATAAGAAATTTTCTCTTTCAGCAATATATATTTTGGTATTTCTTCTACTATTTGAGAAATCTTTTGGTTTTGTTCGGTCATTAATTCTAAAATTACACCAATCCCTACAAGTGCATCTCTCGCGGTATTTATTTTAGGGTAGATGATTCCACCGTTTCCTTCTCCACTTAAAGTAGAGCCAATTTCAAACATTTTTTCCACAACATTCAGCTCACCAACTTTTGATCTTATAAGTTTCTTCCCAAAACTTTCTGTTACATCTTTACACATGTTAGATGTCGACATGTTTACCACAACATCAGTTTTATTTTTCTTTAGAATATTTTTGATAGCTAAGGCCATTGTATATTCTTCACTTATTATCTCTCCTTTTTCATTTACTACTAGCAACCTATCTCCATCTGGGTCAGTAACAAAACCAATATCTGATTTGTTTTTAATAACATCTATACTTATTTGTTTTAAGTTTTTTACAAGAGGTTCAGGTGGGTGTGCAAATTCTCCATTTTGTTTAGCATTTATAATTTTAACCTTACAATTAAGCTCTTTTAAGAGTTCTTTTATTATTACGCTACTTGCTCCATTTATTGTATCAACAGTTACTTTGTATTTAGCCTTTCTAATATCTTTGGTATTAATATTTTTGAGAATTTCACTAATGTGTATTTGTCTAAATTTTTTATTATCTGTTTTTGTATAATGTATTTTTTTATTTGGTGTGTATTTTTCTTTTAAATGCTCCTTAACTTCATTTATTTGTTCTATTATGTTTTTTCCTGCAAATAAACCATCTTTGGTTACAAATTTCAAACCATTATATTCTTTAGGGTTATGACTTGCTGTAATGATGATTCCTCCATCTAATTTTAATTTTTTTACGAGTAGCAGTATCGATGGGGTTGGGATAATACATGCATCTATTACAGAAATCCCTTCTTTTTTAAAAGCTAATTTTAAAATTTCAAATATTTTTGGACCACTTTTTCTTGAATCTCTGCCAATAATAATCTTTTTACCATTATTTTTTTTAATTATTTTTGCAAAAGAAACGCCAAAAGAAAAAGCTATTTCTTCATTTAATGTTTCTCCCCATATACCTCTATACCCAGACACTGTAAGTTTTGGTTTATTTTCCATAGAGTTATTATAACAGTTTTCATAAAATGAAGAAATAATTTTGTATGCTATAATGCAGAAATGAATCTAATAGTCATTTTATCAGCCATACCTGTAATTATATGGGCGTTTATGGCCCCAATAGCCTCTCGTTTCGCAGATTTGAACTCTATAACTACTAGTATAGGGCAGATTTTGGGTTTGGTGGGGATGGCACTTTTTTCAATCAATCTCATACTAGCTGGGCGTTTCAAGTGGCTTGATAGATACTTTAGTGGATTAGATAAAGTTTATCATCATCATAGTAAGATAGGAGCTCTCGCTTTCTCAATGCTCCTTTTCCATCCTCTTATGCTCGTTGTTAAATATTTAGTTATTTCCACACAAGAGGCTGCTCTATTTTTCGTGCCTTTTACCAACATGCCTATTACATGGGGAATCATCGCTTTACTCATAATGATAATTCTCATCAGTTTCACTTTCTACATCAAATTAAAGTACAATACTTGGAAGATGTCGCATTACTATATGAAGCTGGCATTCTTCTTTGCTGTTATACACACATTTTTAATTTCGAGTGACATATCGAGGAATAATTTACTACGATACTACATGTTTGCTCTAGTATTTGTTGCGGCCCTCATAAGTATTCGCAAGTTTGTTTATGATAAACTTTCAATAAAGAAATTTAAATATAAAGTTGTGAAAGTTGTAGAACTTAATAGAGATATAGTAGAAGTAGAAATGGAAGCTCTAAGAAAGAAAATGATTTTTACCGCTGGGCAATTTGCCTTTTTCAGTTTCCTTTCTCTAGGAGTTACTGGTGAATCGCATCCATTCTCCATTTCTTCATCAACCAAAGAGAATAATTTGAAGATTACAGTTAAGAATCTTGGCGACTTTACAAGCACTTTGAAAAGTTTAAAGCTAAACGATATTGTCATAGTAGACGGCCCTTATGGCAACTTTTCTTATAATAATTTTCCTAGCAAAGATCAGATCTGGATTGCCGGCGGTATAGGTATCACTCCATTCTATAGTATGGCTATCTCCTTAGATGCTCCATACAAAGTGGACCTGTATTATAGTGTGAAAGAAAATATGGAAGCAGTCTATGTGAAAGAATTGATAGATTTATCGCAGAAGAATTCTAATTTTAGATTTAAATTATGGAGTGCTAAAGATAGAGGATATATAAATGGTGAATCAGTTGTGAACTTAAGTAGCGGACTTG
>JAPLXT010000120.1 GCA_026395935.1 Candidatus Nomurabacteria bacterium
GAGTAAGTATAGCTCGTGCAATTGCACATAAACCAAAAATTCTTTTCGCTGATGAACCTACTGCAAACCTTGATAATTATTCGTCTGGGCTCGTAATGAAAATGTTTCAAGATCTTCATAAGGAAGGGCAGACAATAATAATGGTGACCCACGAAGAACAGTATGCAAAACTAGCGGAGAGAATAATTCATTTTGATGATGGGAAAATTGTCAATTGAGAACAATTGACAATTTTAAATTCGAAGCACGAAATCCGAAATTCGAAACAATATCAAATGACAAAAATTTAAAATATAAAACTCAAAATTTGTCATTCCCGCGGAGGCGGGTTGAAATTGGGATGGGACCCAATTTCAAAGACGGAGCGCGACGGCGCGAGTCGGGGTCGAGAGATTTTTCAGTAGAAAAATACTCGTGACCGGATCTGAGAAGCGACCTTTTAATTTGTCTTTACTGGCTCCACTACTGGAATTACTACTGGATTAGTTGTTTTAGCTTTGGTTTTAGTTGTCTTTGCAGGAGTTACTGGAGCTACTTCTGGCTTCTTTATAGTCTCAAGCTCTGGAAAGGTCTTCTCTATCTCTTCTAGGCTCTGCAGACCATTGTAGACCTTACCGTTTATAACTATAGCTGGTAGATTATCAGCAACTTTGTATATTGAAGTCATGGCACGAATAGCTGAAAGATCTAAGTTATAATCGAAAGAATATACACGAAGATTTGGATACTTTTCTTTCAAAGAGGTTAGTACATATCCCTGCTTGGTACAGTCATCACATTTATCATTCTTATAGAAATATAGAATAAAGATAGACTTCTCTCCACAACGTTCAGTAATTCTTTTCATTAATAGATAATCCTTTATCTCAAGAATAGAGTAAGATTTCTTTAGACCTATAACATCTACATTTTCTAATCCTATATTGTTTTCACTATATGTTATTTTATCTGCCAAAGAATTAAGCTCGGAAGATAGGACGTTTGCCGTCGAAATATCCTTACAAGACAACTCTTGCAGTAAATCAAATTGTGTCTCAGAAGACATCAAGTCAAGAGAAATACTACTCTCAATTGATTTGAGTTGATTAATTTTCTTGTTACTTAAGTAATTTGAAAGCCAAAGCCCTGATATAAATATCGTTGAGGTGATAAAGAGAACTATTACATATTTCTTCCAATCATTCGGTTCATGTTGATGCATAAAATTGACTATTTAACTACGCGGCGTTCAAACGTCCAACTAGACTCCTTAGATATAATGGCATTATAAATGGCTCTGAGCATCCAAAACGGCGCAATTACACTATAAATAATAACGAAATAAAAAATAGATAGAGAAAATCCAGACTTACCCTCTGCCATTTTCCTACCTATCATTACAGATACAATGACTAGTATATATAAAATTATCGAGAAGAACAAGGCCGCCTTTGTATTCATAAAGAACCAATCAAACTTGTAGTGAAAACTAAAAAAATTATTCCAGCCAACTGTTTGTATTTGTACTATCTTATGATAAATAAATTGAATAACATTACCTATTATATTTGCAGTGAGAAAGATAACACCAAAGATTGAAATGATACCAGAGGGCAGAGTGAAAAGGGCCACTGTTCCATATTTTTTCTTAAATAATAA
>JAPLXT010000112.1 GCA_026395935.1 Candidatus Nomurabacteria bacterium
AAAAGAATGGAGGAAATAAAAAAAATGATAGGTGATGGCTACCTTATTATTCCTTTTTCTAATAAAACAAAGAAAGATTTAGATACTCTGATAGATGAAATCTTGAGATAAATTTTGACTTTATTGTTCAATAAGAATAAAATGATAAAAATGATTAAATCTGATATTTGTGGGGCAGGAGACTGACCCCGAGATGTAGTTCTTCTTCATATAAGGTAACGTGTTACTAAATTACACTACCCGAAGAAGAATGTTCTCGTAAAAACAAAATCAGATAACACCGGACAATATTATTAAGTTAGATATTGTCTTATATATGTATTTAAAAAGGCAATTCATAACCCAATGATCGCCTTTTTATTTTGCATAGATCATTATTATGTTATACTAATAAATATGATGAAACAATTTAGATTAGACCAGCTTGCAGATAGCATCTTTGCTATAGTTATGACAATACTTGTTTTCGAGATAAGAGTTCCAGAATACATGGGAGTAGTCAGTGAAGGCACTCTCGTTAATTCTCTTATGAATATGTACCCTCTTTTCTTGAGTTATTTACTTAGTTTCTCTCTCATCTTTACTTACTGGAGAAGCCATCATTTCATAGCTTCAGTGCTTGTAAAAAATATTGACGCAAAATTTGCAAATTTAAATGGAATTTTCTTCTTCTTTGTTGGTCTTATACCATTCTCTTCTCATTTCTTAGGAAGTTATATTTATTCAGAAACAGCCACCATAGTCTTCGCGATCAATATCATACTAATAGGAATAACACTCTTCTTGATGCGTGACTATGCTATAAAATCTCAAACAATTGAGAATGCACCATTCACTAAAATAGAAAACGAACATGCTAAAATGCATATTCTCTTCCCTATTGTATCTGCGATTCTAGCCATCTTCGTATCTTTTATTAGTATCAAGCTTGCTCTTATACTATTCACTATTGCAATTCTTTTCAATCTATCAAGCAAGGGTACTAATTACGTTTACTTCTTCATAAACATGTTCCGCAGAAAAGATTAGATCATCTCTGCTAATTTATTGACTGCTTCTTTCACGGACATATCCTCAAAAACAACAGAATGAATGAGTTTGAAAAAATTTAAATTTATATCAGGATTACCATCCATTTTCAAAATATTTAAGAGAGAAGCAATTCCTTCTTTAGGGTAAATCATTTCTTTTGCAACTTCTTCAAAGGGTCTTCCTTTACCTATTTCTACTCCGAGCATGCGGCTACGTGATCTTACAAATAAATCACCGGCACAAGTAAATCCAAGGAAAGTTTCGGGTTTTGCCCCCATATAAACTCCAATTTTTTGTATTTCTTGTAAACCTTGAGAATATACAAATCCTTGAGTATTCTCGCCCAATCCTGCTCCTTCTACTAATCCAACAAATATTCCAACAGTATTTTTCAGTGCTGAACCCACTTGAACTCCAATGATATCATCAGATAATTGGATTCGTAAATCTGGAAGTTCTATTGCTTTTTTTAGTTCTTCTTTTCCATTTCCACCAGCTAAAACCATAACTGAGAAAACTCCATTTTGTAATTCTCCTGCTAATGTCGGACCATATAAAAAATATATTTGATTGTTAGGAAATTCTTTTTCTAAAACTTTAGAAAAAAGTTCACCACTCTTATCAAAACCCTTTGAACAAATTATGATTTTTTTATCAAGAATTTCACTTTTATGAGACACTAAAACATTTGATACTGCATAGGAAGGAACAGCAACCAAGACAATGTCTGTATCTTTTTCAATTTCTTCTTTAATTATCTGGTGCCCATTTAAAACCAAGCGAGAGGCTATTACCCTTCCTTGAATGTATAATAAAATCACTTCTAGAATAGTGACTTAGATTAAGGCCCGTATGAATAAGCGAAGCTAATCTCTCAAGCTCATCCTTCTCTTTTCTTGTAAAATTTCCAGGGCAAATTTCTTCCGACATCCCTTCATATTTTGCTTCAAAATCAAAAAAATCTTTCCCTTTATGAACACGGATCTCCGTAGAAGGAAGAACATATACTTTCTTATTACGAAAATTATTTACAACTCCAACTGTCGCTTCTTTACCTTCTATCATTTCTTCTACAAGTACATCAACTTCTTTATTTACACCATCTTCGAAGGCCTTGATAAGCTCTGGATATGTTTTACACATTCTCATCCCAACAGAAGAACCACCAGAAAGAGGTTTTATAATCCAAGGAGGTGGCATTTGAGAATGAATTCGTTGAGCAACATTTTTTGAATATGATTTTATCGGACCATCTTCTTTTTTATATTCAGAAACAACTATGTGATTTGGCGTCTTGATTCCAAGTAAAGCAAATTGTTCTTTGGCCAATACTTTATTGTACCCTAAAGCAGAAGCAAATGCCCCAGATCCAGTATAAGGAATTTTCCATCCATCAAGAATTTGTTGAACTTTACCATCCTCACCATAGTCCCCGTGTAAAGCATTGAAAATGACATCCACAGAGTGGAATACATCGGCAATAGATATAGGCTTGCCGTTTATATGCCAAACACCTTCTTTGTCTATTAATATATCTATCGCTTTATAAGTTTTATTTAACTTTTCACTTCTTAGGTGAGAAAGTACATTACTTCCTGTTTTAAGAGATACATCATATTCAGAACTTATTCCTCCACGAATAACGCCTACTTTTATCATTGCTATATTATAGCAAATATTCTTTACTTTAGAAAACTTTTATTCCTTTTCTGTTTATGGAAAGCAATGCTAAATCTATGAGCTTCGTTATTACTAAGTAGGATTTGTTTTTTATATACTTTTACTATATTTTCATCACCTATTATAGCTTTTGGTTTATGTCTATCGTCTTTAACCACACCTACAACTTTTATATCAAATTGATATCTATTCAAAACTCTTTTTGCTACATTTACTTGAGCTGTACTTCCATCTACAACAATCAAGCTTGGTAACCCCCATTCGCTGTGGCGAAAACGGCGAGAAAGTACTTCTTCAAGCGCTCCTATATCATTCGCATCCTTTTGCGTCCTTATTATAAACTTTCTATATTCATTCTTATTGACCTCACCATTTTCTACAACAGTCATAGCTCCTACCATGTTCTTGCCTCCCATGTGGGCTACATCGTAAGCTTCAATTCTATATTTGGAAGTCGGACTTCCAAATATTTCTTCTTTTATTAGAGCCACATCATTTATATGATTCAGTGCGAAAATTCTTTTCTTTATTTCTCCAGCTTTTTCAAATTCTTTCCTAAAAGCATGTGAGAGCATTTCTTTCTTTAAATTTATCACAACGCTTTTTTTCTTCCCTTCAAAAAATAGTTTCAGATTTTTTATATTTTCTTTATACTCTCCCAGTGGCACCAACCCTAACTGCTTGTAAAACTCCCTATTATTTTTCTTATTAGACTGTTCATCGATAAATGGAAAAATGCGACGAATTATACTCATAGCAACCTTCAATTGCTGGCCGTTAGGAAATGGACCATAAACTTTTGCATATTCTTTTTTATTTAGGCCCCTTCCTCTTATTACCAAAACTTTAGGTAATTTATCCTTTGTAATACAAACATAATTAAAGCTTTTATTATCTTTCTCTTTCGTGTTGTATTTAGGTTTATATTTTTTTATTAAATTTGCTTCAAGTATTAAAGCTTCGAGCACACTGTCAGCCTCTTGCCATTCTATCTCCGTCGCCTTAGTCACCATGTCTAAAATTGCAGGCCCACGAGTAGCAATTAAGTCTTTACTAAAATAGCTCTTCGTTCTATCACGCAAAGAAGTTGCCTTACCAATATAAAGAGTTGTCGTCCCTATCTTAAAAAAATAAACTCCTGGCTTGTTTGGTATTTTTAGTTTTTTTAAATTTAGCTTCTTCATAATTTTACCTTTTCTTTAGAACCTTCTTTAAATACTTCCCTGTGTAACTGGCAGGCGTATTGGCAACTTCTTCTGGTGTCCCCTTTGCTACAATTTTACCACCAGAAAGCCCTCCATCTGGCCCTATATCTATTATGTAATCAGAAGATTTTATAATATCCATATTATGTTCTATCACCACAACACTATTCCCTTTATCAACTAGTCTATTTAATACTTCAAGTAATTTTGCCACATCATCATAATGTAATCCAACTGTCGGTTCATCAAGAAGATAAATAGTTTTCTCCCAATACGGCTTGTAAAGCTCTGTAGAAATTTTCACACGTTGAGCTTCCCCACCTGAAAGAGTTGTAGCTGATTGGCCAAGCTTCACATAACCAAGCCCCACATCCATCAGAGTCTTCATCCTGTCATAGACAGCAGGAATATCTTCCCAAAATACTACAGCCTCCTCAATCGTCATTTGCAAGATTTCATAAATATTTTTCTTTTTGTATTTCACAGTTAAAGTCTCCTTGTCAAAACGCTTTCCATTACAGACGTCACAGGTCACATAGACAGTCGGAAGAAAATGCATTTCCACTGCAACTTCTCCATTACCTTCACAAGACTCACAGCGTCCACCTTTCACATTAAAAGAGAATCTATTTGACTTCCATCCTTTTAATCTTGCTTCTTCGCTCAAAGCAAACATATCACGAATATGAGTAAAAGCTCCCGTATACGTCGCAATATTCGAACGAGGAGTCCTACCTATTGGAGATTGATCAATCAATACGACACGAGATAAATACTCAGTACCAGTGAATGAAGCACAGTTGTAAACTTTCGCACTACGAAACTTTCTTTCATATCTTGCTTGAAGATTTTTATGTAAAATCTCATACATAAAAGAACTCTTCCCAGATCCAGATACACCAGTAATAGTCACAAGCTTCCCTAATGGAACTTCGGCATTTAAATTATTAATATTGAAAACTTTTCCACCAATTATTTTAAGAGCACCCTTATCACTAGTCCTTCTCTTTGCTGGAATTTCTATGCGTACTTCATTTCGTAAATAAGCTAGAGTTCTTGATTTAGAAGCGTTTGTCGGCGCATCAAGTAGAGTTTGTAAATAATCCGCCACTATCACCTGTCCACCATGAACTCCGGCTTTGGGTCCTATATCAATAAGATAATCTGATGCATAAATAGTATCCTCATCGTGCTCTACTACTATAATAGTATTCCCTATATCACGAAGATTTTCTAAGGTTTTAATAAGTTTATCATTGTCTCTTTGGTGTAATCCTATAGTCGGTTCATCTAGTACATATAAAGCTCCAACAAGACGTGAACCTAATTGTGAAGCAAGACGTATTCTTTGTGCTTCTCCTCCTGAAAGTGTATTTGCTTTTCTATCAAGAGATAAATAATCAAGTCCGACATTTAATAAGAACTGTATTCGTGCTTCTATTTCTTTGATTATAACTTTCGAAATTTCTTTTTCTTTTTCACTTAGTTCAAGTTCTATGAAAAAGTCTGCGACATCTTGTATCGACAATGCTGTAACATCAACTATATTTAAAGCATTTTTTTTAATGCCAAGATACACATGCAGTGCTTCTGTACGCAATCTTAAACCTTTACAATCTTCACAAGGATCTAGTCCGCCAAAGTATTTTGTTCCAAGTCCATTACAAGTAGGACATGCACCGTAAGGAGAATTGAAGGAGAAAAGTCTAGGCTCTATCTCAGGGAAAGCAAATCCATCATTTGCACAAGAAAACTTCGAAGACATTAAGTATTCGTCTTCATCAATTTTTATAATGACTAATCCATCTGATTCAAGTAGTGCCCTCTCGACACTTTCTGCAAGCCTAGAATAAGAATCCTTCTCATTATCTTTAAATTCATGAATTGCAAAAGTGTCCACAATGACTTCTATATCATGCTTTTTTGTTTTCGTAATATCAATCCTCTCTCTTAGATTCTTTATCTCCCCGTCTAAACGAATTTTCGCGAAACCTTTATTGAGTAAATCATAAAGTAGTTGGTAGTATTCGCCCTTCCTACCACGAACCACAGGTGAAAGTATTGAGATAGGGGCTTCGTTCCACTCCACACCTAAAACTTTCTTACTCTTATTCTTTTTCTCGAAATTTTTAATTTTATCTATAGCAAAATGAAGAATCTCATCGTTGGATAATTTCTTGATTTCATTACCACATATCGGACAATGAGGATGCCCCACACGTGCATAAAGAACACGAAGATAGTCATATATCTCCGTAATAGTAGCAACTGTCGAGCGAGGATTGTTTGAACGAGACTTCTGGTCTATCGAAATAGCTGGGGAAAGGCCTGTAATCTCATCTACATCAGGTTTAGGCATCTGATTAAGGAATTGTCTAGCATAAGCTGAAAGACTCTCCACGTAGCGTCTTTGCCCTTCAGCGAATATGGTGTCGAAAGCCAAAGAACTCTTCCCCGAGCCAGACATCCCAGTTATAACTATCATCTTATTGCGAGGCATTTCCACACTAATATTCTTTAAATTATGCGTTCTTGCCCCTTTTATTATTATTTTGTCGCTTGTTTCTTTCTTCATAAATTTAAACAGTCCCCCAATCTCTCCTAGAGGGGGTATATCAATATTCAACTACTATTATAGTAACATTAATGCCTATCTTTGACAAATACGAGTAAATAAGCTAATATTTAAACGAAATACACTACATTGGGGAGCGATATTAGTTTTACGAAGTTTTATTCGTATAAACATTCGGAAGATTAATCTCTTCCTTCCCGACTAATAAATAGTCCTTTTCATGATGTCAATCTATAGGTGGAAATCTAAAATTGATCCACTATCCAATGAAACCGCTAAACTCTTTATTATCTAAAGAGAAGCGGTTTTATTTTTATCTTCTAGAGCTATTTTATCCATCTTTAATTTTAATACAATGATCTCATCTCGTAATATTGCAGCCGTTTCAAAGTCTAATTCTTTCACTACTTTATTCATTTCTTTCTCTTTAATTTTTATAATTTTCTCATAGACAGATTTATTCCTATCTTCATCTGAAAGAAGTAAATTTTTAACTGATTCTCTCTCGCCTTTTCCACGATTACTTTTAC
>JAPLXT010000108.1 GCA_026395935.1 Candidatus Nomurabacteria bacterium
TCTACGAATTCTACCAAATGATCCGAGTCTTTATGCCCAGAATACCCACTAATCATCTCAACTTTTGCTTTTATCCTGACGTCTTCTCCCATAATGCGAACTTCTTTCGCTCCATTCTCTATTGATCGGCCTAAAGTTCCCACTGACTGATATCCGATAAGTAAGATAGTATTATTTTTATAAGGAAGATAATTTTTCTCGTGATGAAGAATTCTCCCGCCGTTACTCATACCACTCCCAGCCATAATAATCTTTGGGTCTGGTACGTTTAGTATTGCTTTTGATTCTTCTGTTTCATTTGTCATCTTGAGTCCGATAAAATCAAAAATGTCATCACCTCCTTTTATTATTCTTAAAGCTTGCGGATTGAAATATTTCTCATACTTTTCATAAATAGCTGTGAGCTTAATAGCTAAAGGAGAGTCAAGGAATATCGGCATACGAGGAATCATTTTATTTTCAATCAAAGTATCTATTTCATAAAGTAATTCTTGTGTTCTCTCTAGTGAAAAAGTAGGGATCATAAGAGTTCCCTTTCTGTTGTAATTCTCTCGAATAATTTCTTCTAATCTTTTCTTTCTTACATCTCGGTCTTCATGATTTCTATCTCCATAGACAGACTCCATAAATAAATAATCCGCATCTTTAATCTTTTCCGTATCACGCAGAAGTGGCGAAGGAGAATTCCCTAAGTCGCCAGTGAAAATTATTTTCTTGTTGTTATAAATTATTTCAAGCATGCCAGAGCCCAGTATATGCCCAGCATCTTTGTATGAAAATTGGAAACCATGATCAACGTTTAGCTTTTGACCATATTCGAGAGTTTCCCATAAGTTCAAAGCTTTGTTGATATTCTCTTCGGTATAAATTTCGGCCAAATTATGTTCTGTATCTTTTGCAAGTAAGTGGGCTGTATCGGCAAGCATTATACCTGTAATCTCTTTCGTGGGAATTGTTGAAATAATTCTGCCAGAAAAACCTTCGTGAATAAGCTTAGGAATACGGCCTATATGGTCGATATGGCCATGAGTAATAAAGAGAATATCGATAGTGGAAGCCTCGTAAGAGAACTTCTCCCAGTTCGTATCATCGGCAATTTTCTCACCCTGAATAAGTCCGCAATCTACTAGGAACTTCTTGCCATTACCCTCTATTAAAAAGTTGGCACCTGTGACAGTACCAGCACCAGAACAAAATGTGACCTTCAACTGCTTTTCATTCTCCATATGTTTTCATTATAACATAATAAAAAATTCCAAAATAGCTCTTCTCAAAGGGTCCAGATAATTTTCTGCTGAAAATTTCTTCATTGCTCGGCTCGACAGCCTTGCGCACGCCCCTTTGATAAGACTATTTTAGAATTTTTAAAAAACTAGGAACAAATAGTTCTATTCGAGGGGACGGCGGAGGGCGACGGCCCGAGCATTTAGCAAATTTTCAGCAGAAAATTATGCGGACCCGAGAAGAGAACCTATTTGTTCCTAGTTTGTCTCATAAAAATAAAAAATCCTTTCAAAAGTATGAAAGAATCTCTTATTAGGACTATTCGAAAGATATTACCATAGCATAACGCTAAGTGGGACTAAGAATGAAGCAGATTTGTTAACATAATACGTATACAGCACTGTTCCAAAACTATTTAATCCCCTAAAAAATTGTTCTAGGCAACACAATTCAAATAACCCTACTTAAAGTATACGCGTATGG
>JAPLXT010000104.1 GCA_026395935.1 Candidatus Nomurabacteria bacterium
ATAAAGAAGTTGAAATAGTCCATAATGATATTAAGGGTTCTGACTTGGTAGGTCTTTCTTATGAACCAGTATTTCCATATTATAAGAATGTAGATATGCCAAATAAGGAAAATATTTGGAAGATTTGGCATGCAGATTTTGTAACCATAGATAAGGGTACAGGTATTGCACATGAAGCTCCAGCCTTCGGTGAAGATGATATGAATTTGGCGAAAGAACACAACATTCCTTTTATTCGTCATGTAGAACCCAATGGAGATTTCTCAAAGGAGGTAATAGATTTTCCAAATGTGAAAGTTAAACCAAAGGAGGATCATCAATCGACAGACGTCTTGATCATTAAGTATCTTGCTCAAAAAGGTATCCTTTTTGCTAAAGAGAAAATAATTCACTCATACCCTCATTGTTATAGATGTGAGACTCCTCTTCTGTATTATGCTTTACCTTCTTGGTTTGTGAATATTCAAAAAGTAAAGAATGATTTACTCCTTAAAGGTGAAGATATGAATTGGATTCCAGGTCACTTAAAAGAAGGACGCTTCAAGAATACTATGGAGTCGGCACCAGACTGGACCATATCTCGTAACCGTTATTGGGCGAGTCCGCTTCCTATTTGGAAGTCAAAAGAAGGCAAGGTGATGATGGTAAGTTCGCTAGAAGATTTAAAATCAAAAGTAAAAAAGTCTGGTAACAAATATTTCATGATGCGTCATGGAGAGACGGAATGCAATGTAAAAGGTTTGATAAGCGATACAGTAAATAATGAGGATAATCTTACGGAACTTGGACGCAGCCAAGCCGAGAAAGCAGGGGAGGGATTAAAAAATGAAAATATTGATGTGATAATCACTTCTCCTTTTGTGAGGACGAAAGAGACTGCAGAAATATTAGCGAAGACCATTGGTTTTGATAAAGAGAAAATTATTTTTGATGATCGTCTTCATGAAATGTCAGTTCCTATGTACGAAGGCAAGAAATGGTTAGAGTATCATAATGATTTTCCAAAAACAGTAGAAAATTTTTACAAAGCACCAGTTGGGAATGAATCATATGAAAAAGTTCGACGAAGGTCTATGAGCTTTTTGTATGATGTTGAGAAAAATTATTCTGGCAAAAATGTTTTGATTATTACGCACGGAAGTCCTGTATGGCTCATGTATGCTGGTGTAAATAATTTAAGTACAGAGAAAACTCTTGATTTAGTAGGCCCCGAGAAGAGCTATAATTATTTAGATAATGCAGAAGCAGTTTCACTTCCTTTTGTTCCACTTCCACATAATAGTAATTATGAGGTAGATCTTCATCGTCCTTATATAGATTCAATTATTTTAGTTGGTGATGATGGTGAAGAATATAAAAGGATTCCAGAAGTTATTGACTGTTGGTTTGAGTCAGGGTCAATGCCTTTCGCTCAAGATCATTATCCATTCGAGAATCCAAATTGGCAGAAAGACAATTTCCCCGGAGGGTTTGTAGCTGAGTACATTGCTCAGACGAGAACTTGGTTTTATTATACCCATGTTATTTCTACTATTTTGTTTGGTAAGGCACCATTTGAGAATATCGTGACAACAGGCACAGTTCTAGCAGAAGATGGAAGTAAGATGGCAAAATCAAAAATGAATTTTCCCGATCCTTGGCTTTTGTTCAACAAGTATGGAGTTGATGCTCTTCGTTTTTATCTGATGTCTAGTACTTTAATGAAAGGTGAAGATGTAAATTTCTCTGAGAAATTAGTTCAAGAAGTTTCAAGCAAGATTATAAGTCGTTTCGACAACGTAGTAGCTTTTTACGAACTTTATCGTGATCGTGATATTGAAGGTATGGAATCAAAAGGACCGTCCTTAAGAGGGCTTACCCAAGGACCGTCCTTTGGGGAAAACGTCCTTGATCAGTGGATAATTGCTCGACTATATCAATTTATTAATGAAATGAAAGATGGTATGGAGATATATGATTTATCTTTATCCACCAAACCATATGAATTATTTATTGAAGATCTTTCGACGTGGTATTTACGTCGTTCAAGGGATCGAATAAAAGATGGAGACAAAGAGGCCAAGAGTACTTTGTATTTTGTATTGAAAACGACAGCAAAACTTTTTGCTCCGTTTATGCCATTTATAGCCGAAGATGTATGGAAGAAATTAAGATTGGATGGAGATTCTATCAGTATTCATCTCACAGATTTTGTCGCAAATATTGAAAGAAATGAAAGAAGTCCGTGAAGTTGTTACTCTTGGATTGCAAGCCAGACAGAAAGCGGGAATACCAGTACGTCAGCCACTAAATAAATTAAATATCACAGGCTATGAATTAAAAGAAGTATTTTTTGATATAGTTAAAGATGAATTGAATATTAAGGGAATAAAACATATTTTAGGTGAAACTAGAAGTATAGAAATAGATACTCATATGACAGAGGATCTTCGTTTTGAAGGTCAGTATCGTGAGCTTATTCGAGCGATTCAAGATGAGAGAAAGAATAAAGGATTAAATCCTAACGATGTTGTTACTCTTGTTATCAGTACAAATGTAAATGGGCAGAAATTAATAAATAAATTTAAGACAGAACTCATAAAGACAGTCAGTGCCAAAGAAATACAAATAAAAGAAAATGAAGGTACTGAGATAAAAATAGGGGAATATGTTTTTGTAGTAAGTTTGGTATAATAGAGGTATGAAAAAGGTATTTATAATTCATGGGTTTCAAGGAAGGCCCAATTTAAATTGGTTTCCCTGGCTTATGGGTGAGCTCGCAAAGAACGATATATATGCATGTGCTATTCCTATGCCCTCCCCAGATATGCCTGTAAAAACTGACTGGATTACTGCTATTAAAGAGGCTGTAAAGAATCCTACAGAAGAGGTTTTCTTAGTAGGGCATTCTTTAGGTGTACCTGCTATTCTCCGCTATTTAGAAAGTTTGGATACAGACTACAAGATAGGTGGAGTTGTACTCGTCTCAGGGCCATTATTGAAGATTGAGAAGGAAGGGTATGAACAGGTTAATACTTTTTTAGATACAACATTTGATTTTGATCACATTAAAAATGTCTGCAAGAATTTCACAGTAATTCATGGTGATAATGACACAGCCGTTCCTTTATCTGATGGGGTAGAATTATCTAAAAAGTTAGTGTGTGATTTTATTATTATTCCTAATGGTGGGCACTTGAATGGTTCTGCTTCATGTTTTGTATTACCATCTGCCTTAGAATCATTATTAAAGATGGCCAATTCTCTAGGAGCTACTCATTTTAGAAAATAATTATTAAACTTGATTTAAAATGCATCATATTTATCACACAAATGGATTTATATTAAATTCACACAATAAAGGTGAAGCCAATAAAATGCTCACGATTTATACTCGCGAGATGGGGCTCGTACGTGCGATGGTGCAAGGTGTCAGGCTCCACAAGTCGAAGCTCAGATTTTCAATGCAGGATTTTTCTTATGCAAAAATTGATTTAGTTCGCGGTAAAGATATCTGGCGAGTTACAACGGCTTCAAATATTTCTACTTTTCCTTTTGCTCGTAAATCGCGCCCCTCGCTCCTTATAATTGCTCGTATAAGTAAACTATTGGAGAGGCTTTGCGATGGTGAAGAATCTAATGAGAAAATATTTGATGATTTTATCCAAGCATTATATTTACTTGATAATACAGATATAGAACCTAGTTCTCGTGAAGCGCTCGAGCTTCATCTTGTCTTAAGAATAATGGATTCACTTGGGTATATAGGGGAATCAGCTGACCTCTTGAGTTATCTTGGTTGTCCTATCAATCTTTACAAAACCAATTTACTTTTAAAAGAAAAACAATCCATAATATCTCATATAAATAAAGCTCTAAATGAAAGTCAACTTTAGTTTAAAATATGATATAATAATAAAAGTATGACAGAAAGTGACCACAAAATTGAAGATATCAAGCGCCATCTTTATGACCCTGTTGATACCGTGACTCATCGTATTCACGAGGGTGTATTACATAAAGTGAATCATAAAGTAGAACCAGAGTGGAGGAATGAAGAGTTGAATAATTCTATGAGTGATATGCGTAAACCTAAAACATCAATATTTAAAAAGTTTTTTATTGTAGCCATTATATTTTTCTTTGGAGCAGCGGGATTCTCTCTCTATACTTTTTATAAAGGTGGAGTTTCTGTAACGAGTGACAATATAGATATCACTGTTGTTGGTAATGCTTTTACTAAGGGCGGGGAAGAACTTCCTTTAGAGATAGAAGTTGTGAATCGCAATAAAGCGAGTCTTGAACTTGCCAATCTATTAATATCTTATCCTAGTGGTGCTAGTGATGCGGAAGCCGATGTTGTTCGTTTGCCTCGTATAAATATTGGTACGATTAAACCAGGCGAAACAGTTACAAAGAATATTAAAGTGACTCTCTTTGGAGACGAGAGATCTGATCGCAATGTAAATGTTTCTCTTGATTATCATCCAGAGGGTTCCAACGCTATTTTTACAAAAGAAAAGGCTTATGCTGTAAACATTAGCTCTG
>JAPLXT010000085.1 GCA_026395935.1 Candidatus Nomurabacteria bacterium
TTTTCCATGGAAACACAAGCACCATTCCCACGAGCGAACGAATTGCAATTGAAAGAAAAACTAAAAGTAAAATGAATACGAAATATTTGTATTTATTTTCCGTGATTTTTTCTTGCTCATAATTCATTTCTGGTTTTTTAATAACGAACATTAAAATACATAGAACAAGTAAAATTAAAATAAAAGGCCACGCGATGAATTGCCCATTTTTACCCAATATAGTTCCTATTAAGATGCCCAATGCTCCAGTGGCAACATAGATTCCTGGAGCAGTCGCTTTTTTAGGAGTTAAATTTAAACTGATACTGCCACCACCGACATGGAATAAAGCATTACCAAGTCCTGCAAAAATAATAGCTACGATTGGAAAAGATAAAAATGTAATAGCAGAAATTCCTATCAAAACACAACCTGAAAAAGCGACTGCTCGCGGAGATTTAAAATAATCAGAGCCAAGACCAAAAATCGACTGGAGTCCAAATGCTAAAATGTTATACAAAATTACAAAACTTATAAAATCTGTCGTGCTGTCAATCTGATTATTAAGAATACTAAAAATTACTGCGGCACAAATTCCGTCAACTATTGCGTGAATAGTTCCATAAACAAAAAGATTTGCGGAAATATTTTTTAGTGATAATTTTTTGTATTCCATAAAAAAGTTATTTTAATAAGTCATCAACTGAAACATCTAACGCTTTGGCTATTTTTTGTAAAGTATAAATTGTTGGGTTAGTAATTCCACTTGTTTCAAGTTTGATAATTGAGGTATAAGAAACATCGGCGATTTTTGAGAGTCGATCTAGCGACAAGCCTTTGGCTTGTCTTAGTTTCTTTATATTCTTGCTGATTTTATTATCTTGTGCCATACTTGTATTATAATACTATTATTGATAGAATAATGTCATGCGAACTTATATCAAAATCATATTATTAGAATACATCTTTTCTTTAATTTTAACAAGAGAATTTTGTTTATTGTGCGTGCCAGTCTCACTGGCACAAAAATTTTTTCCGAAAACCCCCAGTCCGAAACCCGCCCGCATTCCTCCCCAGACCCCTCCTGCGGGCGGGAAATCAGCCGAGGCAGGGCGAATCCATTCCCCCAGACAAATTGTTTCGCCCCGCCGAGTCCTTTTTAGTAGTTTTAATCATTTGGATTCTGCTCGAAATAACTTCGAACTTTGTCCAACAAACACCGCAAGTTCAAAAAATGCCCCACAGGGCATTTTTTGTTTTTACTGAGATCTCAATATTCTTATTCTTTCTTCGACTGGTGGATGAGTAGAGAATAAATTACTAGCCTTTTTAGCAAAGGAGCCTGAACCTAGTGGATTAGCAATATAAAGGTGAGCAATAGCATTAGACTGGGTCTGCATAGGCCTGCCATATTGGCTAATCTTCTCTAGGGCGCTTGCTAGGCCCTCTGGATAGCGTGTAAGGAGCGCACCAGATGCATCGGCTAAATACTCCCTTTTACGAGAAATAGCGAGCTGTATAAGGGTTGCAGCAATAGGGGCTAGAATTGCTACTACTATACCGATTATCATAAAAACTCCATTCCCTTCCCTATCATCGCGACGCCCGCCAAAGAAAGACATGCGGATCATCATATCGGAAAGTATTGCAACGAAGCCCACAAGAACGACAGCGACGGTAGAGAGAAGTATATCCTTGTTCCCTATGTGACTCATCTCGTGAGCGATCACTCCTTCAAGTTCAACTTTATTCATAATGGAAAGAAGCCCAGTTGTGACTGCGACTACCGAATGATTCTTGTCTCTACCTGTCGCAAAAGCATTTGGAGACGGATCTTCTATCACATAAATTTTTGGCATTGGAAGCCCTGCCGTAATCGCTAAATTCTCAACTAGTGTATAAAAGTCAAAATACTCTTCACGTGTAGCGGGTTTGGCACGCGCTAGAGACAGAGCGATCTTGTCTGAATACCAATAACTCACAATATTCATCACAATGGAAAAAATTACAAAGAAGTAAAGAACGCTAGGATTGTTATACATTCTAGAAAATACAAAACCAAGACCTATCACAATGATAAAGAAGACACTCATAAGCATCCAAGTTTTCCAGACATTATTGGATTGTTGTGTGTAAAGTGTTGCCATTTTTATTCAATAATTATTGGGATTAAAATTGATTTATCATTCGCGCGAATATCAGAAGGATTGTCATTTTTAATTTCAAAATAAGCATTACCTTTTGGAAGACCCTTTAAATCAATACTTCCCTTAAAATCTACTGGTCCCTCTGTCATCCAATCTGTTACTGATAATGCATGACTATTCATTAAAACTTTTTTATTTGAATCCAATATATTGATTAAAATATTAGCTTCAAAAAAGTATCCTCCTTTGACAATCCCATAATAAGAAACAACATCATGAACTTTTGAATTCGGTGCAATTGAGAAGATAACTAAATCTTCTTTGTTGCCTAAAATCTGGTCCCTATTCTCATTTGACAATTTATTACCCTTCCCCACATCTAGCGCTGTTGTATGTGCATATTCTTCACTATTTTTATAACTATCTGGGAAATATACTTCCTTATTCTGAAACATGTATCGCAAAGCAATTATCATAAGAATGATAAGAATTAAAAGTAGAGCAGTATTTAGCTTTGACCCAAAAAACCAATATTTTTTCTTGTCCATAAAATTACATTATTTTGGATCCATCACTTTTTATCATCTTCATTGCTTCAGCGACGGTCGTCATGAATTGTGCTGGGAATATTATTGTTGAATTTTTCTCTACGCTTATCTCCGCCATGGTCTGCAACGTACGAAGCTGGAGTGCTACGGGATGAGCTGATATAACATCTGCGGCTTCTCCAAGCTTCTGAGCAGCTTGGAATTCTCCTTGAGCTGCAACGATTTTAGCACGGCGTTCACGTTCTGCCTCGGCTTCCTTAGCCATAGCTCTCTGCATGTTATCAGGTAATGTGATATCTTTAATCTCCACAGCTGTAACCTCAGCACCCCAAGGACCAGTATGAGAATCTATGACATTTTTAATCTGAATATTAATATCACTTGTTTGAGATAATAATTGATCGAGCTGAAATTGCCCTACTACGTTTCGAACCGTTGTCTGACTAATCTGCTTCACAGCGTTATACACATTTTCAATAGCAACAACAGCTTTTTCCGCATCTACAATATGAAAATAAGCAACAGCGGCAATATCAATAGATACATTATCTTTCGTGATAATCTTCTGAGACGGAATTTCCATTGTGACAGTTCGCATCATGATGCGCGTCATCCTTTCAAAAATCGGAATAACATATATGAGCCCTGGGCCTCGTGTTCCCTTACTTTTTCCAAGAAAGAATATTACACCTTTTTCATATTGCTTCACAACCCTGATACCTGAAAGTAATATAATACCTAATGCTATACCTATGATTGTAAATGTATCCATAAAAATTTATATGTTAGTTATTAAAACTTTACTTCTACTGGGTTTTTTTCTACACTGTCTTGTTCTAGCTCGAAGAATTCTAATGCTGTGAATTTAAACATACTTGCAATGATGTTACCGGGGAACATCTGGACTCCCGTATTGAAGTCACGAACGTTACCGTTATAGAATCGGCGGGAAGCCATTATCTTATTCTCTGTATCTGAAAGCTCTCTTTGTAATTCCATAAAGTTTGCATTGGCCTTTAAATCAGGATAAGCTTCTGAAATAGCAAACAAAGATTTCAAAGTACCTGATAATTCATTCTCAGCAAAACTCTTATCAGCCATACTTCCTCCCTGCATGGCCTTTGAGCGAGCTTCTGTCACCTTCTCAAACGCCGTAGATTCGTGGACGGCATAACCTTTCACTGTATTTACTAAATTGGGAATCAGGTCGTAACGGCGCTTCAACTGTACATCAATATCCGCCCATGCCTCTTGTGCACGATTCTTTAGACTAATAAAACCATTATATTTATAAATCAAAAACAAAACGAAGGCGACAATTATTCCTAAAACGATATATAATGTGGACATAAATAAATTTGATTAAATGTTAATAAACGACTTAGATATTAATCTATTATAGCACAAATGCCCCGCCGGTAAACCGGCGGGGCATTTGTTTAACTTTTATTTAGATTTTTTCTGCCAACCTTCCACAAAAACTAGCAATGGACTAGCTAAAAAGATACTTGAATATGTACCAAAGAACATTCCAGCTGTAAGCATCATTGCGAACACTTTTGTGCTCTTAGGTCCAAAAAATACAAGCGCAAGCAAGGCGATTATAACTGTCGCGGAAGTTGCAATTGAACGAGTATAAACTTGAGCAATACTATTACCAACTGTCTCTTCGAAAGTCTTCCAGTGACCCACACGAATGTTCTCTCTTATTCTGTCAAAGACAACGATTGTGTCTGAAACAGAAAGACCAAGAACAGTAAGAATAGCCACGACAAACAGTGTATCTACTTCTACTCCATAAATATGGCTCAAGACTGCAAATACCCCTACTGGAATCATAATATCGTGTATGAGAGTGACAATTGCAATTAGACCATATCTCCAAGAAGAAACTGGCTTTGAAACTTTACGGAAAGAAAAAGCAATCCAGAAAATAATACCAAGAGAAACGAGAATAAATGACAAGAGAGATTTGCGTACAAGTTCAGCACCGACTGATGGACCAATAGATGTAAAGCTCTTCTCTTTTGCATCTGCACCTAGGGCAGCAAGAATTGCTTGGTGCTCCTTGTCTGATACGGCACGAGTCTTGATGCTATAACCTTTCTCCCCTATTGGTTGAACCAAAGCTTGACCTAAAGACAAAGTGCTAAGATCTGTTTCAATAACACTCTGCTCTGGACGAACTGTGCTATATTCTACTTCTGTGAGAGAACCACCCTTAAAATCAATACCGAGGTTTAAGCCAAAAGTTGCAATAGCGACAACAGACAATGTAACCAAAACTATTGAAATCCAAACGAATATTTTTTTGTGTTTAATTATGAACATAAATTATTTTTGAGATTTAGCACTACTAAGACCCGACCCGAACAAGAAATTGGTAAATGCATTCGTTTTTTTAATGTTGAGAGTGTAAAGGAATAATCGTGTAATGGAAATTGCTGAAATCATAGAAACAATAACACCAATTAGAAATACCAATGCAAACCCTTTTATGAGAGTTGTACCAAACCAGTAAAGGATGATAGCGGTAATAATACTTGAGATGTTTGAGTCGCGAACTGAAAGCCATGCACGCTTGAAGCCATTGTGCATAGAATCTTTCACATCAGAACCTAATCTTAATTCCTCCTTAATACGTTCAAAAATAAGGACATTTGCATCAACAGCAATACCAATAGAAATGATAAATCCAGCAATTCCTGCAGCCGTTAAAGTGACGGGAACAATTTTGAAAATTGCCATCATAGTAACTGCATAGATAGAAAGAGCAACGACAGCAATTAATCCTGGAAGTCGATACCAAATTATCAAGAATAAAGCGATAGCGAGGAATCCAATAAGAGCAGCTTTAACTCCAGCTGCTGTGGCCTCAGTACCAAGTGATGGACCAATAGTTTGTGTGGAAATAAGTTCGATAGGAACAGGTAAGGCGCCTGAATTCAAGCGACCAACTAAAGTCTTGGCTTCAGCTGGAGTAAAATTACCAGAAATCT
>JAPLXT010000021.1 GCA_026395935.1 Candidatus Nomurabacteria bacterium
AGAATTCATTAAATTCGATTGGGAAGAAATTATTTCTGACAAAGAAAATCTTATAATTTTAGAATGGCCAGAGAAAATAAAAAAAATAATACCCAAAAATGCTATAAATATTTCCCTTTCACATATAGACGAAGAAACGAGGCAGATAGAATTCTAGTTTAGATTGCAGGTAAAAATGCTATAATGAGCTAATGGTAACTAAAAAAACTGACAAAAAAAGGCTTATATTACTTGATACTCATGCGATAATTCACCGAGCCTATCATGCTCTGCCCGAGTTCATGAACTCGCGTGGTGAGCCGACTGGGGCCATATATGGCCTCGCTACTATGCTATTCAAAATAATTACAGAACTAAAGCCGGACTACATCATTGCTTGCTATGATTTACCAAAGAAGACCTTCCGACACATCGCATATGATGACTATAAAGCAGGCAGGGCAAAAGCTGATGATGCTCTAGTAGCGCAATTAATACGCTCAAGAGAATTCTTCGAAGCATTATCTATACCAATGTATGAATGTGAAGGTTTTGAAGCTGATGACTTACTTGGGACAATAGTAGAAAAGAATTTAAAAAATAAAGATTTGGATATAGTGATCGCATCGGGAGATATGGATACACTCCAACTTGTGTCAGGGTCACAAGTACAAGTCTATACCTTGAAAAAAGGAATTAATGATACGATTTTATATAATGAAGAAAAAGTAAAAGAGCGTTTTGGTTTCGATCCAGAATATTTGCCCGACTATAAAGGACTTCGTGGAGACCCTTCTGATAATATAATAGGAATAAAAGGTATAGGGGAAAAAACTGCGACTATTTTAATTTCTAAATATGGAAGCATTGAGAAAATGTATAAGGATATCAAGAAGAATGGGGAGGCTTTCAAAGATATTGGAATAAATGATCGAGTATTGGCACTACTTAAAGAAGGGGAAGACGAAGCAATTTTCTCAAAAACATTAGCGACCATAAGACGTGATGCTCCAATTAATTTCAAATTACCTAGTAAAATTTGGAAAGAAGAAGTTTTTCCTGAAAAAGCTGCGGAGTTTTTCAAAAAGATGGAATTTAAAAGTTTACAAGATAGATTTTTAAGAATTTTGAACCCCCTCCTTGTGGAGGAGGGGGCAGGGGGTGGTGATAAATTAATCAATCACCACCTCGCCCTAAAGGGCACTCCTCCTCAAAAAGGAGGAGAGAATACAGAAAAGGCAAAGATCGCCTTCTGGCTACTAGACTCAGAGAAAACTAATCCTGATATAAATGAAGTAATAGAATATAAAAATAGTTCTTCTTTAGATGATGCGTTAGAAAAAATGGAAGAAGATATAAAAAAAGAAGGGCTAGAATATGTGTATAAAGATATAGAATTACCGATTATACCCATAATTAGCAAGATGGAAAAGGTAGGTATTAAAATAGACACCAACTACCTTAAAAAACTTTCAGAAGAATATCATAGTGAACTCAGTAAGATAGAAAAAGAAATCTGGGGGTACTCTGGAAGGGAATTCAATATTAATTCACCTAAACAATTAGGGGAAATACTTTTTGATGAAATAAAAATAGGTGAAGTAGATGGTAAATCCCTTGGAATAAAAATGAAAAAAACTAGTGGCGGGGCTCGTTCTACAAAAGAAAGTGAGCTTGAGAAGCTTCGCGACTTACACCCTATAATAAATAAAATTCTTGAGCATAGAGAATTACAAAAATTACTTTCCACTTACATAGATACAATTTCTAAAATGATTTCAAATGATGGCAGACTTCATGCAAGCTTCCTACAATATGGGACAACTACAGGAAGATTCTCTTCCAATAATCCTAACTTGCAGAATATACCAACCAAGACAGAACGCGGGAAGAAAATAAGAGATGCTTTCATCGCAGAGAGTGGATATGCACTAGCTTCTTTCGATTATTCACAAATAGAGCTTCGAATTGCAGCTCTACTTTCCCAAGATTCTTTCTTCATTAAAACGTTCCAAGAGGGGAGGGATATCCACAGCGCTGTGGCTATGAAAGTTTTCGGAGTGCCAGTAAACGATGTGACTTTGGATATGCGACGTCGTGCTAAGGTTATAAATTTCGGAATTCTTTATGGTATGGGGGTGACGGCTCTCAGCCAGAATTTAAATACTAATAGAAAAGAGGCTCAAATATTTTATGATAACTATTTTAAACAATTTCCTACAATTGCTGACTATTTAGAAAGTATTAAAATATTTGCTAGAAAAAATGGATACACAAAAACACTTTTTGGGAGAAAAAGATATTTTCCTGCTATAAATTCATCATTGCCTTTTATGAAAGCGATGGCTGAGCGGATGGCGACCAATGCTCCAATTCAAGGGACGGCAACAGCCGACATAATTAAAATTGGGATGAAAAAAGTAGAAGAAGAATTAAAAAATGCTGGTATCTTGAGTGAGGTAAGAATGGTCTTGCAAGTACACGATGAACTCGTCTATGAAATCAAAAAAGATAAACTAGAAATTGCTTCTAAGATCATAAAAAAGGGGATGATAGACGTGATTCCAGACCAGTTTCTTGTTGGAATGGTACCAGTACCCCTTGATGTGACGGTAGGATTTGGTAAAAACTGGGGAGAGTTAAAATAATGGCGTAATTTTATGGCTGTGATAGAATTAATGTATGGACAAAGATAATCAAAATTTAAATAAAGAGAATAAAGCACCTGCTGGTGTAGTTCACGTTCTTTTATCAAATTCTTATATA
>JAPLXT010000047.1 GCA_026395935.1 Candidatus Nomurabacteria bacterium
AAGAATTAATTTTAAAAAAAGATGATTTTCCTAACTATTTTTCTGACTTAAAAGATCTTGATAAAGAAATATTAACTTGGCTAAGTTATAATGATGAAGAAATATAATGTACCAGTCCGACTGGTACATATCTATATTGAATGAGAAATTTTTGTATCTCATACTTCTGGCAAGAAGTACAAACAATGCCACGGTAAAGATAAATAGCAAATAACCTTATAAAATAGGCTTTCTATAAAACAAAAGGGAATTTATGTCAAAAATAGGCATATATCCTTATTCTAAAGGTTAATTATACAATATAAAAGATAAGTCGTCAATCATAATAATACAAAATACCCTTATTATATAAGGGTATTTTGTATTTGACGATAGATGAAACTATGTTATAACTATTGACTTTTGTTTACCTATGTGCTACTATATTGGGAGTTCCAAGTATGTCGTCATTATTGATTATATATAAGGAGCTTTTTACTTTAGATCTATCTTTCAATAAAAAACCTAGATTTGAGTAGAACCCGAAAGGGCGTCCGACGGATCGCATCCGTTAACTATGAATAAACAGAAAATAATAAGTTACTTGCAGTCAATTGTCGCTATCCCTATGTTAGCAGTGGCTCTGCCACTTACAGGGATTCAAAGCATTCCCGACATGGCTTCAGTAATTAATAATAAAGTGGAGGTATCCGATTCAGCGATAACAACGCAAGAAAAGGAGGATCTCAAAATAGCAACCGAAAGAGCCAAACAAGTAGATGCTTTCTTCAAGAAATATGACGCACCACTTGCTGGCTATGGGATGAAGTTCGTCACAGAGGCAAAAAAGAATGATATAGATTGGAGATTACTCCCAGCTATAGCAATGCGTGAGACGACAGGAGGAAAGCAAGCATGCAAGAATCCTAAAGCTCCAAACAACAACTTCGGCTGGGCTTCATGTAAGAGTGGATTTGAGTCAGTAGATAAATCTATCGAGCACATTTCCAAAACTCTTAGTGGAAACAACGCTAACGCTATACATTATACGGATGGGATGACTACTGATAAAATTTTAAAAAAATACAATCCCGACTCAATTATTCCTGGATATTCTAAACAGGTAATAAAGATAATGAAAATGATAAATGATAATGAAGAAATAGTGTAATAATAAAATAGCCCCGTCTCCCAAAGGGAGACGGGGCTATTTTAATTTATATCTTCTTAAAATTATCTATCATTATACTTTTCTCGCCATTACGTTCTGTGACTTTGCCAGTGAGAGCGATAATTGTATCTTTCACGAGGAGGTCTTTACTTGCATCAAAAAGCTTACTGAAGATTACAGCATCTATGGTCCCAGTACTATCAGAGATTTTTACGAAAGCCATTCTATTATTACTCTTAGTGGTGACTATCCGTATATCATCTATAATAGCTGCTATTGTCACAGGCGTATTTACTTTTAATTCCTCTTTTACTTTTTTAATCAAGGTTCCAAACTTATCAATTTTCTCTTTGTAATTATCGAGTGGGTGTCCGGAAACATATAAGCCCAATAGGTCTTTTTCCCATGTCAGTTTCTCTTGTAGACTTGCTTCTGGTGCTTCTTCTAAAGAGAGCTTAACTTCTAACCCGCCTATACTACCAAAGAGTGAATCTTGCGAGCCTCCACCTCGTGCCTCTTTATTGAAGGCAATGAGCCTTTCGAGATTACCCATTATGATGTTTCTGTGAGCTACAAAGCTATCCATTGCTCCACATTTAGCTAATGCCTCAATTGATTTTTTGTTAAGATTTTTATGGTTAATTCTTTCGAAGAAATCAGCTAGGGACTTAAATTTGCCATTCTTTTTACGCTCTTCAATGATAGAGTCGGCTATATCTATTCCTAGATTTTTTATATTATAAAATCCAAAACGAATAGTTCTGTCAGTCGCATGATCACTACCTTTGACAACTGTGAACCCACCATAACTTTCATTAATATGAGGGGGAAGTACTTTGATATTCATTTTTTCACATTCATGAATCATCTCAGCAACCTTCTCTATCTCTCCTGATTCAGAAGTCATGATAGCTGTCATGTACTCCACTGGGTAATTGGCTTTCATATAGGCAGTCTGGTATGCTACGAGTCCATAACTTGCGGCGTGGGCCTTGTTGAATCCATACGCTGCAAATGGTTCTATTAAACTCCAGAATTCTTGAGCTTTATTAAGAGTCATACCATTTTTAACGAAGCCCTCTAAAAGCTTTTCTCTTTCAGCCTCCATGACTTCTGGAATTTTCTTTCCCATTGCTTTACGAAGTTTGTCTGCTTCAAGCCAAGAGTAACCTCCAAGCTTAATCGCCGTCATCATGACGTCATCTTGATAAGTGATAACTCCGTATGATTGATCAAGTATATCTTTCAATCTATCATCAAGGTAAGTTATAGCTTTTGGATTATGTTTACGTTTGATATATTCAGGAATAGATTCCATCGGACCTGGACGATACAAAGCGACCATGGCGTTGATGTCGTGAATAGTTGAAGGTCTTAATTCTTTTAAGTATCTAGTCATTCCTGAACCATTTAATTGGAATAGTCCACTTGTTTCTCCATTGGCAAGTAATTCAAACGTTTTTTTATCATCAAGTGGAATTTTGTCTATATCTATGTCTACATGGTGTATTATTGTTACCAACCTGACAGCTTCGGCAAGAATTGCCAAGTTTCTAATACCTAGGAAATCGAACTTAGGAAGTCCAGCATCTTCGATACTATACATGTCGTATTGGGTAATGATGTTACCACCTTTTGGATCGTACTGAATAGGAGTGAATTCATAAAGAGGCCTTGGTGCCATGACGACTCCAGCCGCGTGGACGGAAATATGACGAACACATCCTTCCATCTTTTTTGCCAAGTCTATAATTTCTTTTGTGATAGGTTCCGTCTTGTAAGCAGCCTTGAGTTCTGGAACTATTTTCATAGCGTAATCGATAGTCATTGCCATTCCTTGTGATCCAAGTGGAATCATACTTGAGATTCTATCCCCGATATTATATGGATGACCCAAGGCACGCGCTACGTCACGTACCGAACCTTTCGCCATCATTGTTCCAAAAGTTCCAATCTGGGCAACCTTGTCTTCGCCATATTTTCTTTTGGCATAGGCAATAACTTCATCACGACGGTTATCAGCGTAGTCCATATCTATATCAGGTAGCGATGGACGTTCTGGATTTAAGAATCTTTCGAATGGTAGCTTGTATTCTATAGGATCAACTTTTGTAATACCAGTCAGATATGTTGTGAGTGATCCTGCCACGGAGCCTCGGATGTTTGTATATATTCCGTTGTCTCTTGAAAATTGTAGAAGATCTGAAACTACAAGGAAGTAAGCAGGGTAACCTTTTTGTTTTATTATTTTAAGTTCATATTCCAATCTGTCTATATAAATCGGGGTTTTTTCTAGATTTCTTTCCTCAAATCCTTTATAGGCGAGTGCTCGAAGTAAGCCGTCAGCAGTTTCTCCTTCTGGAATTGGGAAAGCAGGGAAGTAAGCTTTCCCAAGTTCAAGATCGTAAGATTCACAAAGATCAGCTACCATTTTTGTATTTGCTACAGCAACTTTACAATCAGCAAAATATTTAAGAGCAGTCTTCTCATCGATTAAGGAAAAATCGTCTTCGGGAAATTCAAGCCCTGTACCTTCTTTGCCATCAGTTCCAGTATTCACTGCTAAGAGTGTGTGGTGGGCTCTATAATCGTCAATACAAAGATAGTGAGAGTCTTGCCCGGCAACGATAGGAATATTAAATTTCTTGCCGAGGGCAATGATGTCATCACGTAGTTTTTTATCATCTTCTATGTGAGGATGAGAATGAACTTCGAGGAAATAATTTTCAACACCAAAAATTTCTTGATGCTCTTTTATTAATACTTCTGCTTTTTCATTATTACCAGAGAGAACTGCTTGAGAGAGTTGGCTTCCCATACAACCAGAGAGACAGATGATTCCACTTGAAAATTCACGAAGAATTTCTTTATCCATGCGAGGTTTGTAGTAGTAGCCCTCCATGTTTGCAATGGAGATGAGGCGCATTAGATTCTTATAACCTTGTTTGTTCTTGGCAAGCAGGGTTAGGTGGTAGCGTCTATTATCCACACCCGGTTCTTTGTCTTTTCGTCCTCTCTCTGCTATATAGGCCTCAACACCGATAATAGGCTTAATGCCGGCTTTATGAGCCTCCTTATAAAGCTCAATAGCTCCATACATATTGCCATGATCAGTAATAGCTATAGCATTCATGCCATTTTTCTTGGCAGTTTTGACCATGTCAGGAATCTTCGAAAGTCCGTCTAGAAGGGAGTAGTGGGAGTGGGTATGAAGATGTATAAAGTTGGCATTTAGCTCAGTCTTTTCCATATATTTCTTTAGTATAGCAAATAAGGTATTATTGTTCTATATGGCAAATAAAGACACCATGAAATACAAAATCGGTATAGATGAAGTAGGACGCGGGCCACTTGCAGGGCC
>JAPLXT010000121.1 GCA_026395935.1 Candidatus Nomurabacteria bacterium
TATAGTGAACGTCTTCAAATCAAAACTTTAATCGTATACTAAAATAGGCCCAAAGTGGCCTATTTTGTATTTATGCTAAAGCTTGAAAAAAGACTCAAAATAAGGTAATGTGGTAGGCGGAAGGGTGCCAGAGTGGTCTAATGGAACAGTCTTGAAAACTGTCAGGGGTGAAAGCCCCTCGGGAGTTCGAATCTCCCCCCTTCCGCAAACACAAAATACCCATCATTGGGTATTTTTGATATAATCTAACTATGGCTAAATATGAAGCAACAACAAAAGACAATAAATGTATATTTTGTGAGATAGTGGCGGGCCGCCTCCCCTCTTGTGTAGTCTGGGAGGATAAAAAATATATGGCATTTCTAGCTATTGATCCAAACACAGAAGGAATGTCAGCTGTAATTCCAAAAAAGCATTTTGATGCGGACCCATTAGTATTACCAGACAAGGAATTAAAAAATTTAATTGTTGCGGCTAAAAAAGCAGCTCAAATTTTAGAAAAATATTTTAAGGATGTAGGACGTGTGGGGTTCATAATAGAAGGCATGGGAATAAACCACATTCACATAAAACTACTACCTATGCATGGAACAGATAATTTAAAGGGTGGTAAATGGAAACAGTTCCTTTCAAACCACACAGATCTCCCTTGGTACAAAAAATATGATGGGTTTATATCATCAAAGGGCGGGCCAATGGCCGACTTTGATAAACTGAAAATTTTAGCAAATAAAATAAAAAAATCAATAAAATAAATGATTAAAAATAAAAAATACGAAGAATCGATAAAGTTACACAAGAAGCATGGTGGTAAATTGGAAGTGATAAGTAAAGTTCCACTAAAGAATAAAAATGATCTATCCCTTGCTTATACTCCAGGAGTAGCTGGGGTTTGTGAGGCTATAGCCAAAAATCCAAAACTAGCACGGGAATTAACTATAAAGAAAAATACTGTAGCTATCGTTTCTGATGGCTCAGCAATATTAGGACTTGGAAATTTAGGGCCCTTGGCTTCCATACCTGTAATGGAAGGCAAGGCTGCAATTTTTAAAAATTTTGGAGGAGTTGATGCCTTCCCTATTTGTGTAGATACACAAGACACAGAAGAGATTATAAAATTGGTTAAGCAAATCGCTCCAGTTTTCGGGGGAATAAACTTAGAAGATATTTCTGCTCCAAGATGTTTTGAGGTAGAAGAGAGATTACGCCGCGAACTTGATATTCCAGTAATGCATGATGATCAGTGGGGTGCTGCAACAGTGGGGCTGTCTGCTCTCATTAATGCTCTTAAATTAGCCAAGATTAAAAAGGAAAATGTGAAGGTAGTTGTAGCTGGTGTCGGTTCAGCTGGTGTTGCGACGGGCAGGCTCTTACATGCATATGGAATTACCAATACCATCTTTTGTGATAGTAAGGGAATTATAAACAAAAAGAGAACAGATTTAACCAAAGAAAAGAAAGAGTTATTAAAGGGCAGCACATTAAAAGAAAGAACAGGCACACTAGCTGATGCATTGATTGACATGGATGTCTTTATTGGATTATCAAAGCCAGGAACTCTCACAGAAGAAATGATTAAAAGTATGGGACCAAAGCCTATCTTGTTTACTCTTGCAAACCCTACTCCTGAGATAATGCCTGAAGCTGCTCACAAGGCAGGAGCTTTCATAGTAGCTACAGGACGATCAGACTATCCAAACCAGATCAACAATTCTCTAGTCTTCCCTAATGCTTTCAAGGCAATGCTTGATTATCAAATTCCTCAATTTAAAAATGAAATATTCACAACCATTGCAGTGGCTTTAGCAAATGTTGTAAAAAAGCTAAATAAAGAAAATATCATCCCAAGTATGTTTGATAAAAAGGCAGGAATAGCTGTTTATAAAGCCGTCGCTTCTTTGGCAAAAAAATAGAAAGTGATACAATATATACTATATGGAAGAAATCATTTTAAATAAAATCGAGTGGCAAGCACCTGAATACAAACACGAAGAGAAAAGTGTGGATTTCTTTTGGACAATCGGAGTAATAGCCCTTATTATGTTTGTAATTGCTGTTTGGCAACAAAATTATGTATTTGCTATTTTTATTCTTGTTTCTGCCGCTTCTCTCTTTCTTTTCTCTATTCGTCACCCACAAGTAATGACTTTTGTAATAGAAACTTCAGGGCTTTCTTTAGGTAAAGATAAATATGAATGGAAAAAAATTAAAGGTTTCCATATTAAAAAGGAGTCCGACAAAGCTGTACTCCTAGTAGAGATCGATAAATATCTCCTTCCTGTTTACACCATTCCCCTACCTCTTGATATCGTTGATCAAGTTCGAGAATCTTTAACCAAAGTCACCTCCAACATAGAGCTCGAAGAATCCAAATCTATGAAGTTCATGGAGAAGTTAGGATTTTAGCTTGCTAATACATACATAATAGTGTAAATTGTTACGGTACACATGGATGGTCCCGTCGTTCAATGGATAGGACGCAACTTTGCGGAAGTTGCGATGCAGGTTCGATTCCTGCCGGGACCACTAGTAGTGTTTTTATGCTTTTCTATCCTTTTCACACTGTGTTTCAATAACTTAATCATGGCATTTGTTTAACCGATAAAATAATCGGGTGTTTTAAAGTATTCTCATCTATGTTAAAATCTCAGCATGAATGGGAAAACTTTAGAGGAACGATTACCAAATTATCTTGAGATAAGAAAAAACTCAAAAGAATTATACGACACCTTCAACAAGGTCTTTTCACCTGCTCTAGGACAACATATTCACTTTACCTCAAATGGGTTTAATCATTTGATTTACAAGAACGCCAAAAAGGAAAGAGAGAAAAGCACCCAGATTTTGAGATTTGATTTACTTGAAAGAGCAAAGGTTATTCTTGAAAGATCAACTACATATCAGGAATTTGAAGAAGATATGGAATTTACCAGGGTTAATAGACATGGGAAATATCAGTCTATGAATTTAGTGGTGAAGTATTGGGGATTTGTAGCTGTTATAGAGAAGTTTCGTATCAAGGTTGTTGTCAGGCAAGTTGGTAATAGTAAGGCCGAGTTTTATAGTGTCATACCGGCTTGGATTACCAAACAATACAGAGATTTGAAAATAATCAACAATTCTACTGGGAAAGGACTAAAAGACGAAAATGATGAGGAGGTACTAAAAAACGCCACCCATGGTGACGATCTTTAGTGTGCCTGTCTCTAGCTCAAGATTTGGCCAGATAGAGCTGACGCCCCTCAAGCACGTGTATATTATAGACTTATATGAAGGGATAAGTCAATAGCAAATAAATAAGTGTGATTTATGCAATTAAGAATCCCTACAGAATTAAACGATAAACAAATAGAAGAATTTCAGAGAATTTGGAAAGAGAGATTTGGAGAAGATATCTCAAGGGAAGATGCAATAGAGGAAGGATTGAACTTAATAAGATTTATTGCACTGGTTATTGATAAAGATGATCATTCACGTAAATAACCACCTTCTATCTTAAAAGGCTTAATGTTTGATATTTAATTCTCTACGCAAACAATCTAGTGAGTTAATGAAAACCATTAATAATGACGAACAAATGACACACATTTTTGAGGATTTTGAGGATCAGATAACCCTTGATCGAAAGAGATTCAATTAAATTTTATTATTGGATGTAAATTTTGTCAATTTATCCGGTTCAAATAAAGTCCAATCATCTCCACATATAAAAAAGCCAGTTTATCTGGTTTTTTTATATATGATATAATACTCTCATAGTCGGTTTATTATAA
>JAPLXT010000008.1 GCA_026395935.1 Candidatus Nomurabacteria bacterium
CCATATTTGGATGTAATTGATGGAGAGAAAATTGTTTCTATAACTAAAAATGACAAAATAATCACCGTAAAAGGAGAGTCCGGAAAAGAATATACCTCGAAGGCTGTCTTGGTAGCTACAGGTAGTGGTAGACGTAAATTGGAAGCTGTAAATGCAGATAAATACGAACATAAGGGTATTACATATTGTGCCTCTTGTGATGGACCCCTATATGATGGACAAGACGTCCTTGTAATTGGTGGAGGCAATGCTGGATTTGAAACTTCTGCTAAACTTCTCGCTTATTGTAAGAGTGTTACTCTTATTCATCGAAGTGATAAATTCCGTGCAGATGAAATCACAGTTCAGAAGCTACTTGAAAATCCAAAATTCAAAGTTATTAAGAATGCAGATATCATAAGAGTAGATGGAGAACAATTCGTCTCATCTCTAACCTACACAGATAAAGTAACTGGCGAAGAGCACACCCTCAATTCTACAGGTATATTCGTAGAAATAGGTCAGACTCCAAACATCAGCTTTGTCAAAGATATAGTAAAAATTGATGAAAATAATAAAATAATAGTAGACCCTATGAATCAAGCCTCAGCCACAGAAGGCATCTGGGCAGCTGGAGACTGTAGTAACGGCCGCTATCATCAGAATAACATAGCAGTAGGAGATGCAGTCAAAGCTATTGAAGATATCTATATTTGGATACAGAAAAATAAATAAAGACGCAATAAAAATGTTCCCTCGAGGGAACATTTTTATTTTATAGATTTTCGTTCGCTAAAATTCCTTCAAGGATTTCTAGCTCTGCTTTTGAATTTGGCTGGAACCCTTCAATCTTATTTACTACTGGAACTGCTTCTATCTTATAGTGACCTTCTTCTGCTAATCTAATAAGATCTGTAATATAATATTCCTTTTGAGAATTTTCATTCTTCAGTTTGTTGATATTCTCCCATAACCACTTGGCATCAAAGGCATATAATGCGGGATTTACTTCTGTCACCCTTCTTTCATCTTCGGATGCATCTTTATATTCAACAATTTTTAAAACCTGTCCATCTCCACCTCGAATGATCCTACCAAAGTTTATAAGTCCTGCATGCCAATCATTGAAGTCAGGGAGTACAACTGTACCTAAGGTAATCGTCGCTTTATTTTTCCTATGAGTAGCAATAAGATTCTCTAGCGTCTTTTTAGAAACTAATGGCTGATCACCAGAAATAACCACAACTGTATCGTGGTTTGGATCCATCTCATCTTTCGCGGAAGCTACTGCATGCCCAGTACCGAGTTGTTCTACTTGATGAGCATATCTATATTTATCACCAAAAACTTCAAAAATTCTTTCCTTTTTATGACCAACTACTATTACTGGACCTAGAGTTAAATCAATAGTTTTAAGTGTATCTAAAATATGAGCCAAGAAATACTTTCCCTTAAGTAAAGAAAGAGCCTTGGGTTCGTCTGAATCCATTCTCTTCCCTTTCCCTGCCGCCAAAATTATTATTTGTGTATTTTTCATAAGTGCGCGATAGAGGGCTCGAACCTCTGACATCGTCAACGTCAATGACGCGCTCTACCAACTGAGCTAACCGCGCAAAATTTTAAAAAACAAGCGGAAGTGGTGAGATTTGAACTCACGAGGAGCTTTCACCCCTGCCGCTTTTCGAAAGCGGTGCCTTAAACCTCTCAGCCACACTTCCTTTAACCATCTGATTATACCCAAAAACCCTCTAACTATCAAGGCAATATAATTAATCTATTAAACTTTCCCCAGTCATTTCTTCAGGCTTTTTTATGTCTAAAATTTTAAGTATTGTTGGAGTTATGTCTGCTAAAGTCCCTTTATGTAAAATACTTGTTATATTTGTGATAATAAATGGCACTGGGTCTGTAGTATGAGATGTATGTCTATCTCCTGTGGTTTGGTCTATATTTAACTCGGCATTACCATGGTCAGCCGTCACTATTGCTATGCCTCCATTTTTATTTATTGCTTCTAACACTCTTCCTAGTTCCCTGTCTACTTCTTCTACAGCAGTTTCAATTGCAGGAACATTTGCAGTATGACCTACCATGTCTGCATTCGCAAAATTTATAAAAATAAAATCCGTTCCTTTTTGTATTTGTTCTATTGCCTTATCAGCAACACCGCTTGCCGCCATTTTAGGAGCCAAATCATAAGTAAGAACTCCCTTAGGACTTTGAACAAGTATTTGTTCTTCTCCTTTATATGGAGTCTCTTCTCCACAATTTAAGAAATAAGTTGCATGAGCAAATTTCTCTGTTTCTGCTATATGGGCTTGAGTCAAACCATTTTCACTTAATATTTTACCGAGAGTCATTGTAACTTTAACTTGTGGAAATACTATAGGGAAATCAAACTCTTTACCATAATTAGTCATCGTCACAACCATTAAATTATTCTCTTTTCTTTTCTCTATCAACCTCTCACTTATCATTCTCATACGATCAGCTCGGAAATTAAACAAGAAGAACCCATCATTTTCATTCAAACCATATGTGCCTCCATCTTTATTCTTACAAACAAAAGGCAGAAGAGATTCATCAGACATTAGACCATTTTTATATAAATTATCTAAATATGTAGATGGTTTCGTATCACAAATACTACCCTTCCCATCAAAAATAACTTCTTCGGCTTTAGCCAAACGCTCCCATCTTTTATCTCTATCCATTGCATATAAACGCCCAGAGACAGAAGCTATCTCTCCTACTCCCAACTTCTCTATAAAATCCTCCAGCTGTTTAATATAACCTGCCCCTGCATTTGGTGGAGTATCGCGCCCATCTGTAAATACATGAATTAAAATTTTAGTGACTCCATAATCCTTTGCTGATTGTAAACATGCAAACAAATGAGAGATATGACTATGTATTCCACCAGGAGAAACTAAGCCAGCAACATGAAGATTGGAATTATTTTTAATAACATAATCAAATAATTTATGAAGGGTTTCACTCTTTTCTATTTCTCCATTTAAAACAGCTTTATTAATCCTGACTAGGTCCTCCTCTAAGATTCTACCTGCTCCTATAGTCATATGACCTATCTCACTATTGCCTATTTGTCCATCTGGAAGCCCTAATTTTAAACCAGAAGCTTCAATTGTAGTATGAGAATATTTATTCCATATATCATCAAAAATGGGCTTTTTAGCTTCCGCAATAGCGTTATCCTTCGTATCTTCTCTATACCCCCATCCATCAAGCACAATTAAAGCCATTTGTTTCTTTATCATGTTCTTATTATAACATAAATTTTTATAGTTTTTAAACAAAAAAAATTCGCATATATTAAATATGTGAATTCTTTATTTACGCTTTTTAGAATCTTTTTTAGGGCTAAGTTTTTTAATACCAATAGCCCTTTTTCTTACTTTATATTCCTTAATCAGATTTTTACCCCTTCTAATAATTTCTATAGGCCAACTAAAATCGACTTCAGTATATCTAGTATTGTCGTCTACTTCTTCTTCGGCTTTTGTTTCCATCTGTACAAATTTTTGATTTGTATTAATTTTACAACTATCCACAAACTATTACAATTTGATTTTTTCAGTAAAAATGTTATACTATCTAAGTTATTTTTGGCCTTATCGTCTAACGGTTAGGACATCGGCTTTTCAAGCCGGTAATCCGGGTTCGATTCCCGGTAGGGTCACAACGCGTAAAAATACCTGCTTCTACAGCAGGTATTTAGCGTTGTGAAAGCGCAGGCATAATTTTTCAGTAGAAAAATTGCCGAGCTGGGGTCGCGAGTACTTACATTTTTTACAATTTTAAGAAGTAAAAAATTTAGTAACTTGTGACCACATAAACACAGTATGCGAAGCATGCCATCTCTTGGTTGTTCTTCCAGTATGATATAATTTAACAATGAATACA
>JAPLXT010000038.1 GCA_026395935.1 Candidatus Nomurabacteria bacterium
TGATCTGATCATTGATCGAATTTGAATTAATGTCAACTACTTTAATTTATACTTACCATAACCAATAAAATCAAGGTAATTTTTATCTCGTAAAAATTGTAACTGCTGACGAATTTTATTCTTGATATGTTTATTTTCTGTGTGAATACTTTTTAACTCAGACTCAAATTTATATAAATCTGCTAATGTAAATTCTTTTTTATTTAAAGCATCAATACAATTCATAATATCCAAAATCCAACCTTTTGCATCAACCTTTTTAATTTGTTTTAGAAATACTGTTTTCTGCCATTTTTCCAATACATCTTTTTTATCAAGTTCTTTTCCATTTTCAATATAAAAAATTTGTCCCGCTTTTGGGATTTTTGAAAATAAAATATTTGAGCCAACCCAGCCAGCCCTTCTTGCTGTATTTTTCAGTGGTTTTCTTTTCTCGATTATCTCAGAAATAAAAAAGTGTTTAGGAACAACAAAAAAATCATTCACATTAAGAGATTCTAAATAACACATAAAGAAAAAATTAGGTTTTGTAATTGAATTTATTCTTTCTACCATTTTTGAATATGCACCCGCAGGTATTGTTTTAGATATCTTTCCATTCTTAGACTTTAACTCAAAATCTTCATTGCACTTTTTACAATAAAAATCTGCAACTGGTTTATTATTTACATATTCCTCAATTTTAATGTTTCCACAATTTGGACAATATATTTGGTTCAAAACCCAATCCTCACTAATAACCCTTATTTGTTGGGTTTTATTTGAATAGTTAATACCTAAATTTTTATTTAAAGTTAAATTCATTATTATTTATATAAAAACCTCCTAACCCTCCCCCATATACTCTTCTTCATCTCTTCCTCCACTAAATACAAATAGCTATAGTCCGATGGGAAGCCGACGAGTTCGGTGAATCCGAGGCCGTGGATTTTCGAGCCGTTATGTTTCATCATCACTTTCATTGGGCCTTCCCAGTAATTGATCTGACCATAAATCATTTCTTGATCCTTTAAAATGGCCCTAGCTTCAATTATAAGATCAGCCTCAGGGATTTCTATCTTCCACGACAGCGGATATTTCGATTTGGTTTGCTTACTTTTGAAAAATTTATTACCAGGAGTAATCTTCACATTCTTATATTGCATCTGTTTTCCATTTTTATCAATAATATCGACTAACGTATCTGTCCCTCCTTCCTTTGCATACTCAACGCACATTATTTCTGAGCCATTGTCCATCTGGAATGAGAACCAAATCCACTTATCTTTCTTGCCTTTATATGTCGTATTGGCCCATTGATGATCCATCCAGGCGAAACCCTCCACTTCAACATCTTCACCTTTAATATTTATACTTCCGATGACAGACATGTCAGTAAAAGAATAAT
This sequence comes from Candidatus Nomurabacteria bacterium, assembly GCA_026395935.1. Classification (GTDB taxonomy): domain Bacteria; phylum Patescibacteriota; class Minisyncoccia; order Phycocordibacterales; family UBA9973; genus UBA8515. The sequence continues at coordinate 1,388 of JAPLXT010000038.1, forward strand.
AGTAGCTTCCATTCAGAGGTGTACCAACATAACCATGACCGCCTTCAAGCAGAGGCTTCTTATTAGACTCTAAAATTAAATCCAAATTTTTATTTCTGATATGAAAATCGTTTGGAGCTATTTCTACAATTTCTCCATTCAAATCGGTCCCCACTATATGTGCATTTTTATAATTTATATATAGTAAATCTTTCTTGAAACTGTCATGCGAAATTAGCGAAATATTTTGTATCTCTTTATAACTTTTTTTCTTTGTTATATCTGAAACAACTGAATGAGCGAAGTGAACATATTCTCCTTTTTTAAAAATATCTTCAATCAGGTGCGGGGCCAGGTGCGGAATATTTACTTTACTGATATCAACTTTGAAAAAACAATCCATGAAACTATATTTCTTCCCATATTTATCCTCTAAATGCCCATTAAAATACCACCACTCCACGACGAAGTCATGCGGGCCATTATCTTTAGGTAAAATAATAGGATGTATTTGATTCATAATGAAATTATATCATATTATTAAAGGCAAGATATTTTTATTTCTGAATTAGACTCATAAGTGGAGCGAGGGCTTCACGGTGCTTCATTAATTCTGCCTTGTATTTGTTCATTACAAGTATCGCTGCATATTGCTCTGCTGTACCTGCTTTCTTCTTCTCATCTATTTCTTTTGTGATTTTCTCAAAAAGCGCTTTGACTTCTTTGTCTCCTTCAAGAGCCTTTAAACTCGCAGCAAGTTCTGGGTTGTCTTCTAGTTGTTTAGTAATTTGTTCTGCTTGGTCTTTCGACATGCCCTTCATTTGAAGAACCTTTTTTGTTATATATGATTTGAATCCCATCTCGGCATTTTAACATAAAGTATGCTAAAATGCGAAATATGAAAATTATCGTTGTATTGGGTCAAACTGCCACAGGCAAAAGCGACTTTGCTGTGGACGTTGCGAGACAAATAAATGGTGAAATAATATCAGCTGACTCTAGGCAGGTATATAAAGGTATGAATCTAGGTACTGGTAAAATCACTAAAAAAGAAATGCTAGGTGTGCCACACTATCTACTAGATGTTATTAATCCATCAAAAGTTTTCACTGTGAACGATTTCCAAAAGAAAGCTCTGAAAGAAATCGACACGATATATAAAAGAGGCAAAGTGCCAATAATCTGCGGCGGTACGGGATTCTATATAGATGCAATTGTGAATGGTACAATGTTCCCTGACGTTCCTCCAAATAAAAAGCTCCGGACTGAACTTTACCTACTCGATGCGATCGCATTGAGTAGGTATTTAGAAAAATTAGATCCTGAAAGATTAAAAACAATTGATAAAAATAATAAAGTGCGTCTCGTTCGTGCAATAGAGATAGCTAAGGCACTCGGTAAGGTCCCTAAAGTTATTGCTAATAAAAATAATTTTGAATTATTAAAAATTGGGCTTACCCTACCACCAGAAATTCTAAAAGAAAGAATTTATACTCGCCTACTCTCTCGTATCAAAAAAGGAATGGCGAAAGAAATTGAAAATCTACACAAGGGTGGAATAACTTGGAAGCGCTTACATTCCTTCGGTCTTGAGTACAGATACGTGTCAATGTACTTGCAGGGTAAATTTACAAAATCCGAAATGATAGAAAAATTAAACACTGAGATATGGCACTTCGCGAAACGTCAAAATACTTGGTTCAAAAGAGACACCAATACTATCTGGATAAATCCACTCAAAAAAAGTGACAAAATTAAGGTAATGAAGGAGGTAAAAAGGTTTTTGAAATAAACAAATTTTGTAGTATACTCCTATTTGCAAGGGCGATTAGTTTAGTGGTAGAACAACGGTTTCCAAAACCGTTGGTGGGGGTTCGATTCCTCCATCGCCCGCAAAAAAAGACAGCATTAGCTGTTTTTTTGTTGGGCGATAGCAAGCAAACTGCTTTGCTTGTGTGGAGGAAGCGAAAGACTTTTCGTTCTCTTGTGATAACAAGAGCGAAAAGTACCTGCCGATGTAATCGGAGATAAGCGTAGTCGCGGTCCTCCATCGCCCGCAAGTACATAATAAAAAATCCCCAGATGGGGATTTTTTATTTTTTCATTTCTTTGTGTTTAGTGTTTACTTTGCACCACTTACAAAACTTCTTAAGCTCAATCTTTTTAGTGACGAGTTTCTTGTTTTTGCTTGACCAGTAATTAATGTGTTTACATTTAGTACAGCCTAATTTGAAAAGTCTATCTTGTGACATAATCCCTACAATACTATAAAACTCTTAAAAATGCAATAGAAAGGCCTCTATTTTACAACCCTTGGTAATAAAGCATTTATTTTCGTTGTAACCTCATAATTGATAGTCCCCATCTTTTGAGCCAATTCTTCTACTGTTATTTTATTCTTCCCTTGAATACCAATTATCACAACCTCATCATCAGGAATAACGTCCTTAATGTGTGACACATCCACCACTGTCATGTTCATAGCAACTCGTCCAAGTATCTTTGCCTTTTTGCCTTTTATCAAAAATTCCCCATTATTTGACATTGTCCTAGTAAGTCCATCACAGTAACCTTGCGGAATGACGGCGATTTTTGTCGCCTTTTTTGTAATATATGTAAGTCCATAACCAATAGGATAATTCGCTGGGATAACTTTTACTTGAGCCACGTGAGTCACCCATTTCAAAATTGGTTTTAGAATTATTTTCTTTTTATTTAAATATTCTAAATGGTCACTTGGCCACAAACCATAAAGTCCAATACCCAGACGAACTATACTGTGTAGATTCTCCCTTTTCTCATATACAAGAATTCCAGAAGTTGCCGATATATGGGTATTGATATCAGGAAATCCTTTTTCTTTAAAGATTTTTACACATTTATGGTACGTTTCTATCTGCCGCTCTGCATGAGTTCTATTCATCGTATCTTCTATGTTTGCAAAATGTGAATAAACTCCATCTAAAATAATATTTTTAAGATTCTTAATTTCTTTTATAATATTTTCTGTCTGACTTGGCATTATACCCTCGCGACCAAGGTATGAATCAATGGCTAAGTGTATTTTTATTTTCTTTTTCAAAATTCCTGCTGTATGATTTATTTTCAAAATATGAATCAAATCAAAAGCCGAGATTATCGCATTTATTTTTATGGCTCTCTTTATACCATCTTCATTTAAATATCCAAATATTAAAATTGGCTTTTTAGTTACACTTCTAACCCTCTCTGCCTCTTCGATACTATCCACTTGAAAGTAATCCACATAAGGACTGCTAACCTTAGCAACTTCCATATCTCCATGACCATAAGCATTGGCTTTCACCACTCCCGCAATTTTTGTTTTACCTTTCAATAAACCTCTAAATTGCTTGATATTACGTATCAAATTTTCTTTAGAAATCTCTATATATGATAGTAAATTATTCTGCATGTGTGTCTATTGTACCAAGTCCGAACCTATTTTCAAAACAAAAGCTAATCGCACGCGCGGAGTGCGTGGTGGCTCTAAACTAAATCATACGCTCCACGAAAGCCCCGCCACCGCCTCGCTTCACTCGGCAACCCCAAAAAGTTTTTCTTTTTGTGGTTCTGCCCTCCAAGTATTCGGGCAGTGTGGCGGGGCTTCAATTCGGACTCGGTTTTGCGAAAACTATTTTCTGGGGATATGGATTTTCGCAAAACCGAGACTAATTTGTTTTTTGAATTTTGTCCGCGCGGAGGAGGGGTCTGGGGAGGAATCCGCGCGGGCTTCTTCTGTTTTTTTTTGGCGGGGATTAGAAAAAGCTAAAAACGGATACAAACAAAAAGCTTACAAAAATTATTAGGAAATTCCAAAAGATTAAACGAATATAAGAACCAACACTTGGACGAATTACAACGGGATTAAAATTCTTTCTAACTCTATAAACTAGGTATGTCCAAAGTATTGCCAAGATTGTAGGAAATAATAAAATATAAATAAGATTAATTATATTGCTAGTTGCGTAGCCAGCCAAGAAGTTAAAAGGATTGCTCGTGTTGCAAAAATATGAGCGATAGCCACAATTTATTGTTGATTGTAAAATTTTTGCAATCAAAACTAATCCACCAAACAGAAAGAAGTGATATACAAAATATCTAAATAATTTTCCGACAGCCTGTTTTAGGTGCCAGTGCCAACCATTGCCTTCGCCTTCTTTTTGAAAACCAAGTAATCTCAATATAAAACCTCCCAATGCTACAGGTACGCAAATAAACAAAGCGATAGTTGCAATGGCTTCACCTAAAGCAATTGTTGCAACTGCACCAGCCCACGGCCCTCCAGGTGCGACAATAGCATAGGCTTGCGAACAGAATAAAAAAGTAAATACAAAAACAGCTGAAAATGTTATAATTGATTTATGCTTGGTAAAATAATTTCTCTTGATCATATGGATAAAATTGAAGTCGGGAATAAAGCTTCCCGATTAGCTGTTTTGCTTAAAAACAACATCCCTATACCTAATGGATGTGTTTATATTATACACGATTCGATAGATTTTAAGCAAGTTTTTGATGACTGCTTCGCTTCACTCAAACCGCCTTACATTTTGAGAAGCTCTTTTGCTATTGAAGACGGAGATTTTTTGAGTTTTGCTTGCATTTTTGAGTCCATTATAAATATCACTTCCAAAAGTGAATTTCAATTAGCTATAAATAAAATAATAGAATCAACAACATCAGAAAAAATAAAAACATACGCTAGTATTTACAACATAGATATTTCTACTCTTAAGCCAATTGTTTTAATTCAAGAATATAAAGAACCAGTTATAAGTGGGGTCGTTTTTACTGAAAATCCCAATGACAAGAATTTACTTCTGATTGAATATTCTAAAGAAGCTGAAGGTATCACTTCAGGACAAAGCGAAGCTGTACAAGTAATTATTGACAAGCGGGATCAAAAAATTATTCAACATTCGGAATCGCAAGATTTTTTTGAGAAAGAAATTCTCGAACTTTTTAAATATAGTTTAGAAATTGAAAAAATATTTGGATGTCCACAAGATATAGAATGGCTTTTTGATGGTCAAAAAATATGGATACTGCAGTCTCGCAATATTACTGCTTCTAATCTAAATAAATTTGTTAATAATGAGTTTGATAAACTTAAAATAAAATTCGGAGAACCGACACCAATATTTGCGCGCAAACTTTTTACAGAAGAAATTGAATATATTACTCCAATCACACTTAGCATATTTAGACGTTTCTATTCAAAAAATGGTGCGTTCGGGAAAGTAATGAAACAATTATATGTACCATTAAAAAGTTTTGACGAAAATAAATATATTGTAGACATTTTTTCAAGACCTTACATAAACGAAACCTTAGAGAAACAATTTTTTACTGTTGATTATAAACAAACAGCCACAGAAGCATTGTTCTCCTCTGTTAAGCAAACATTTAAAAAACCACTATCTCTTATTACTATTACAATAAATTTATTTCGTTCTATATTTTTGCAGGTAATTTTACAAATAAAACTTTTTATTTTATACAGAAAATTAGATTCTGATGTAAAAAAATTGTTGGTGATAATTAACAAAACAAAGGAGTTTGGTGATATTTCTGGTCAAGATAAAATTAAAAACTATCTCCAATTACTTGAAAAAGTAGTAGTGCCAAAACTTTTTATTTTAAGTATATTTCAAGAATATCTTTATCTATATCTTAGAAAAAAAGTTAAAAATAATATTTCCGAAGAAGAGTGGAATGATTTCATCAGCATAGGGAAAAAACAAATCATATCCAATGAAAATGAACCAATAAACTCCCTTGAATTATCAGCAAATAGAAACGGCATATTGAATGATTTTGAAAAACTTATTAGTAAGAAAATATCTAATCGAGAAAATATACTTGAGAGATATCAAGATGTTTGGGTAAGACAAATTCTCGGTTTATATGCTGAAATGTATGACGCTTTTTCAGCTACAAGAGAACTTTTACATATTGAATTGGTAAAAATATTCAACCATTTACATAATGAATTATCGACCCTTGATCGTGAATATTTTTTATATAATTCAATATGGTTTACTACTATTGATGAGATAACTGATATTTCAAAACTTAATCGTTCTGAATTATTTCAAAAAAAGAAAGCGAGCGAATACTTACGAAAAATTGATATACCCAGCAAAATACAAGTAAAAAACTGGGGGGAGTTAATCGAGCAAGATAAATTAGATTTTGACAATAAAAATGCGATTAATGGTGAAATGTTAAGTATGGGTTCAGCACACGGAATTGTCGGCACAAGAGAAATGTTAGAAAAAAAATGTGGTGTTGATATTCTTCTAACAAATCATATTGATCCAGGGATTGTTGCTTTTTATCCAAAAATCAAAGGAATAATTACTCTTACTGGTGGAGAATTATCACACGCAACAATTTTAGCGAGAGAGTTTGGAATTCCAATGATAAAAATTTCAAATTATCCAAAACACATTATCGGAAAAACAGTTTACCTTGATGCAAAAAATAAGAAACTGATAATTGACTGATAGTATTTAAAAAATCCCCGCCAAAAAAAAACAGAAGAAGCCCGCGCGGATTCCTCCCCAGACCCCTCCTCCGCGCGGACAAAATTCAAAAAACAAATTAGTCTCGGTTTTGCGAAAATCCATATCCCCAGAAAATAGTTTTCGCAAAACCG
>JAPLXT010000016.1 GCA_026395935.1 Candidatus Nomurabacteria bacterium
TAAACAAAAAAGAGTGACAATTGTCACTCTTTTTTGTTTATAACTAATGTGAATGACCACTATGTGAATTCGGCAAAACTTTTGCTTTCGTTAAAATGAAGACAGTTATAAATGTTGTAATCGGAACTGCTAATATTAAGCCAATACTACCAATTAAAGTACGAATTATTTCTGTTGCGAATATTTCTCTATTTAATGTAAATTTAATCGCCTCTGTATTGTTGTTTGTTGAAAAGAGAAGAAGTAATGGTAAAGAAGCACCAACATAAGCAATAGCTAGTGTATTTACTAACGCTCCTATATGTTCACGACCAATTCTAATGGAACGTTTATAGAGAAGAATCTTATTCATTTTTGGATCGGCTCGTAATAATTCTTCAACTGCGACAGCTTGTCCAATAGCAACATCATACAAGATACCTAAAAGACCAATAAGGATTCCACCAAGTAATAATCCAGCCAAGTCTATTTTTGTGCCGGCATTGTTGTAATTTAAATAAATTGATTCCTCTGACGAATATCCAGAAAGATAAGAAGTATGAACAGCTATACTTGCAAGAATTCCTGCAATGGTTACAGTTATGATCATACCAATCACTGCAGATAATGTTGTTTTATTAAAACCATGAGTTATAAACGAACCAACAATAATAATTACAGAAGATACAAATAAAGATATTAAGATTGGAGAATAACCTCCTAAAATACTTGGAATTAGTACGTAAATAATTAGAGCAAGACTTCCAATGAGACTTGCTAATCCTCTAACCCCTTGTATTCCCCCAAATAAGAATAAAATGACAAGGAATAAAATTGTAAAAAATATAATGGAAGGAAGACGATCTGGTTCATCAAAATGATACGTATTATCGTCAGTAGAATAGTAAGCGAAAAATCTATCACCCTTTGAAATCATAGTGTAATCATTATCTAACTCTATGATTTTTCCTTTATCATTTCCTGAAACAATCTCAGCTTTTATCTTTTGAGCTTCTTGTGGAATTCCTGATATATTATCCTGAGCTGGGGTATCTTTTATTTTTTCAACAGAAATTGCTTTAGCTTTGAAAGTTTCAGGATTATCTTGTGAATTATCAGATGCGTAGATATTACTAAAAGAAAAAATAACTATAAATATAAATAATATTTTTATAAATTTATGCATTTTTAGAACATTTATTACAAACACCAAACAAATCAAATGAATGGTGAGAGATAGAATTAAAATCTTTATTTTGTTTTAATGCTTTTGAGATAAGAGAGTCTGAAGCTGTCTTACATCCATCAAAGTTAGAAACCTTTTTACAAATGTCTAGGCGAGTTTGGGTTACCTTAAAACCTTTTTCTTTAAGAATACTGCTAAAATCCTTTATCATAATATCTATATATTATACTAAATGTTATCTGTTTGCAATTACAATTGACTTAGTATATAATCCTAAATGTAAATGATTAACAATTATAAAGGTCTATTTTTATTAAAAGTTTAATAAGATTTTATGAATAAAAAATATATTATAGGTTTATTAATATTAGGTTTATTAATTATCGGTTCTTTCTCGTTGTTTGGTAATAAAAAAAATGGGATAGTCTCAAACAATCAAATAAAGGTTGTGGCTAGCTTTTATCCTCTATATTTCTTTACTTCCCAAATCGCAGGTGACAAAGCAATTGTTTCAAACATAACTCCAGCTGGAGCTGAACCGCATGATTATGAACCAACTGCTCGTGATATTGCGAATGTTGAAGATAGCAACCTTCTTGTATTAAATGGAGGAGGATTAGAAAGTTGGAGTAAAAACATTGTAACTAATCTAAAGCAAAACAAGACTATGGTCGTTACTGCGGGAGATGGTCTAACCACAAAACTTCTTCTGGAAGAAGGAGAAACAGTAACTGACCCACATATTTGGCTATCACCAATATTAGCTAAACAAATGATAGATAAAATTGAAAATGGACTTTCTACTATAGATTCTGTTAATTCTTCATATTATAAATCAAATGCCCAAAATCTTAAGATAAAATTAGACCTATTAGATTCTGAATATAAACAAGGATTAACAAATTGCAAGAGTAAAGACATAATAACTTCTCATTCTGCTTTCGGATATCTTGCACAAACATATAATCTTAATCAAGTTTCTATTGCTGGTTTATCCCCTGAAGAAGAACCCTCATCTAAACAGATGGCAGATATATCAAAATTTGCTAAGGATAATAATGTAAAATATATTTTTTTTGAAAGTCTTGTTTCTCCTAAGCTTTCAGAAACAATAGCAAAAGAGATAGGTGCCAAAACTTTAGTTCTGAATCCAATTGAAGGATTAACAATTGACGAAATTAATTCTGGCAAAGATTACTTTAGCGAAATGAGAAGTAATCTAGTAAACTTAAAGATAGCATTACAATGCACACAATAGATCATACAAAAAGTATTATAGAAGTTTCAAATATATCTTTCTCATATAATGAGGAAGAGGTTCTTAAAGATGTAAATTTATCAATTCACAAGGGTGATTACTTAGGTGTTGTTGGAAGTAATGGTTCTGGAAAAACAACTCTTTTGCGGATAATATTAGGCCTTCTATCTCCCAAATCTGGATCTGTTAAATTATTTGGTCAAGACATATCTGACTTTAAAGACTGGTCAAGAATTGGTTATGTTCCTCAAAAAGTAATCAATTTTGATAACAATTTCCCTGTAACAGTTGAAGAGGTCGTTTTGATGGGTAGATATGGAAAACTTGGATTATTTCACAGAGCAAGTAAAAGAGACAAACAAAAGGTAGATGAGGCATTAAAGCACGTTGATATGTTAGATTATAGTAATCGCCCAATTGGAGATCTTTCTGGTGGTCAACAGCAACGTGTCTTTATTGCTCGGGCACTCGCAGGTAAACCTGAAATAATATTTTTAGATGAACCTACTGTTGGAGTTGAAAAAGATGTTAAAGAAAAGTTTTATCAATTACTTCATGATTTAAATGAAAAACTAAATCTTACTATCGTAATAGTTACTCACGATATTGAAAGTATGGCAAGTGAAGCAATGCATGTCGCTTGTATTAAAGATAATACTTTGGTATTTCATGAATCTATTGATGATTTATTTATAGAGTCACATGGAATAATTAATAAACATATATAATTTATGCTAGATATTTTCCAATACAGTTTTATTTTGAGAGGTCTTGAAGCAGGAATAATTGTAGCTTTTATTGCTCCGCTTATCGGTATATTTCTCGTACTGCGACGTTATTCTTTAATAGCTGACACTCTTTCTCATGTCTCACTTGCAGGAGTTGCTATGGCATTTCTATTCGGATGGAACCCCATCTTAACAACAATTGGAGTAACTACAATTTCTTCTGTTGGCATAGAGAGATTAAGAAATACAAAACATATTTATGGCGAATCAGCTTTGGCATTATTTCTTTCAGGAGGATTAGCACTTGCTACCGTACTTCTAAGCTTAGGAAAGGGTTTCAACTCAAATTTACTCAATTATCTTTTTGGTAGTATCGTAACCGTCACACAAAATGATGTACTGACTATTTTTATACTTGCGATTATTATTGTGGTTCTTCTTTTTCTTTTTTATAAAGAATTGGTGTATATAACATTTGACGAAGAATCAGCAAAAGTTAGTGGGTTACCAGTTAAATTTATAAATACACTTTTCATAATGCTTGTTGCTCTTACAATATCATTAGCAATTCCTATAATAGGAATATTACTTATCACAGCACTCATAGTTATCCCTGTTGTAACAGCACTACAGTTAAGAAAGAGTTTTATGAGAACAATTATATACT
>JAPLXT010000030.1 GCA_026395935.1 Candidatus Nomurabacteria bacterium
TCTTAAGTTGTTCTAATTGTGAGGCCATAATTAATGTCGCACAATAATTATAACACAAATTGTTAAACAAACAGGGTAGTATATACCCCCTTGCATTCTCGGGAATTTTGTGCTAGTATACGTCTATCATGTTAACAACAAAGAAAAAGCAAAATATTATAAAGAAGAATCAGCTTCATGATAAAGACACAGGTAGTCCTGAAGTTCAGATCGCCGTTTTATCTAAAAGAATAGACGAACTTGCAGATCATCTTAAAATCCACAAGAAAGACAACCATTCACGCCGCGGATTAATCAAAATGGTAGCAGATCGTAGAACTCACCTTAAATATCTAGAAAAAACAGATAAGGTCCGTCATGAAAATGAAGTTAAAAAAATAAAAGCTTAACAAAATTCCCTCTGACTTCGGTCGGAGGGATTTTTGATCTAATAGTTAACACGAGATAAAAGTAGTATTATAAAGAGAGCTCTATACATAGAGCTGGTCGATTATAATTTACATATTAATTAACATAAATAAATATATGATAATAAAACATAAAGAACAGAGGGTAGGGGTTTTTATCGATACATCAAACCTGTACCACTCTGCAAAAAATTTATATAAAAGAAAAGTAAACTTTGGAGCAGTTTTGAAAGATGCAGTCGCAGGACGTAGACTCGTCCGTGCTATCGCTTACGTAATAACAAGTGAAGGAGGTGAAGAAAAAAACTTTTTTGATGCACTGACAAAACTTGGTATAGAAACCAAGACAAAAGAATTACAAATATTCTCAGGTGGAGCAAAGAAAGGGGATTGGGATGTAGGCATCTCCGTTGACGCTATGAAGATGGCACCGAAGCTCGATGCTGTAGTTCTCGTCGCTGGCGATGGAGACTTCGTACCACTCGTAGAGTACTTACAAAGTACATCTGGAGTCCAAGTCGAAGTTGTATCATTCGGTAAAAGTTCTTCAATGAAATTGAAGGATCAAGCTGATGACTTCCTCGACCTTTCAGCAAACCCAAGGAAATATCTGATATATTAGAAAAATAAAAAATAATTTTTACAACAAAAATCCCTCTTTCACAAACGAGGGATTTTTGCTATGCTATAAGCATTAATAGGTAATTTAGTTAATCTCCGGACAATTAGAGTTGAAGCCATAATGAGGTAAATATGGGTTTCAAAACTAGAGTCTGGAGACTAGCTTAAAATATTATGCAAAGTAAAGAATATGAGGTAGAAATCGGTGGTAAGAAAATTACCGCAATTTTCAGTGATTTAGCAAACCAAGCTAATGGTTCAGTTATATTAAAAAGTGAGGGAACGGTCGTCATGGCAACAGCTGTCATCTCAAAAGATGGAAGTAAAAATTTAGGATTCTTCAACCTAACAGTCGAGTACTTGGAAAAGTTCTACGCTGCAGGAAAAATTCTCGGCGGCCAATACAACAAGAGAGAAGGTAGACCAAGTGATCAATCCATCTTGGCTGCCCGTATGATCGATCGTACTATCCGACCACTTTTCGATCAGCATATTAAAAATGCAGTTCAAGTAATAGTAACAGTTATTGCTGTGGGTGAAACTGATCCGAAGACTCTCGGTATCAATGCCGTCTCTATTGCTCTCCACACTTCAAACATTCCTTGGAACGGACCAATCGGGGCAGTACAGATAAGTAAGACGGAAGTTGATCAAACTCTAAAAGTAAATCACTACATACCAAATGCTGATGAATCAGTCTATGCACTCGACTTGCTTGTTTGTGGTAAAGATAAAACTATCAACATGATTGAGGCTATGTCCTACGAACTATCCGAAGATGAAATGGGTGGATGTTTTGATCTTGCCTCTGGTGAAATAACAAAGTGGGAAGAGTTCCAAAAGAAGCTTGCAAGCGAATTCGGCAAAGAAAAACTTATATTTCCAAAAATAAAAATTGAGGACGAAATGATTACAATCTTTGATAAAGATATAAAACCAATGCTCGATGAAAAACTTTTCACCAATGAGAGTAAAAAGGTTACAAGCGAAGCAGAAGATTTATGGAAAAAAATATTAGACGAAAAATATCAAGAGGAAGATAACGATGCTATTAAAAGTGCATCAGAAGATTATCTTCACCACTACCTAGATATATCTTTCCACACTATGGCATTAGAGAAAAATGTTCGTGCTGACGGAAGAAAAGTAGATGAAGTCCGTAAACTCTATGCGAAAGCAGGAGGTATCTCAGATGTGTTACACGGATCTGGAATATTCTACAGAGGGGAGACTCATGTACTTTCAGTTCTTACTTTGGGTGGACCAGAAGATATGTTAATCATACAGGGAATGGAATCAGAATCAAAAAAGCGTTTCATGCACCATTATAACTTCCCACCATATTCAGGAGGAGAGACAGGACGCGTCGGTGGAATTAATAGAAGAGAAATGGGCCACGGATTCCTCGCAGAGAAAGCTCTCACTCCCGTCATTCCAAATAAAATAAAATTTCCTTATACAATTCGCGTAGTCTCAGAGTCTACAGCATCAAACGGTTCCACATCACAAGCATCTATCTGTGCTGCGACTATTGCTCTCATGGATGGAGGTGTGCCTATCACTACACCTGTCGCAGGAATTTCTGTAGGGCTTATGGCGAGTGAATTAGATAATAGTAAATATGTTTTATTAACTGACATCCAAGGACCAGAAGATCATTATGGGGATATGGACTTCAAAGTTGCAGGAACAAAAAATGGAATCACAGCAATTCAGCTCGATGTGAAAGTGGATGGAGTACAAATTGGAATTCTTAAAGAAGCACTCCTTCGCGCAAAGAATGCTCGTATGCAAATCCTAGAAACTATCACAAGTGAATTGGCAGAACCTCGTGCAAAAATTTCACCAAATGCTCCAGAAATTCTCACAGTTAAAATTAAAAAAGATCAGATTGGAATGGTCATCGGCCCAGGAGGTAAAAATATAAATGCAATCCGTGAAGAAACTGGTACAGAAATAACTATCGAAGAAGATGGAACAGTCTTTGTAACAGGTAAGAATGGTGGAGCAGAAAAAGCAGTAAAAATTATTGAAGAAATGACTCATGAATACAAAGTAGGAGATACAGCAGAAGGAACAGTTGTGAAGCTTATGGATTTCGGGGCTTTCGTGAAGATCAGTTCTGAGACGGAGGGACTCGTGCATGTGTCTGAGATCGCCCCATTCCGTGTTGAGCGAGTTTCTGATATCCTTAAGGAAGGAGACAAGGTACCAGTAAAAATAATTAAACTCGACGAAAAAGGAAGACTTAGTTTGTCGATCAAGGAAGCAAATAAAGATTTCTTTAAACCTAAAGTTTAAAAAATAACATGGAAGAAGAAAAATTAAATTACAATAAAAAGGATGGAATAAAAACAGTCAGAACTTATATGTCTGACATGGCAGACACTGTGCGCGATAATGAAATATCCGTTATAAAAGTTGCCCTCGCTGAGCAAAATAAACATGAGAGAGAAGACTTGTATAGAAAAGTAGAAGGTACTCCTACGAAAAAAGTTTTTTGGGTTATTGGTGGAATAATTCTAGTTGCAATTGCTATTGGTGGAACATATTTTATTATCCAACAAAAAGCCAAACAAAATACTCCAGAACAAATCGCAAAAGAGGAGACTCTCATCTCTTATGATGAAATTTCTCCTATTAGTGTAACCAATCCAAGTGAATTAACTAATGAAATAAATAAGGTAAAAAAAGAAACTAGTGTAACTGGTAAAAGTGACATCATAAAATTCATATCTTTATCGCAGGAAGTAAATGGGCTTCAAGAAAAGATACTTACACAAGAGCTGTTTAGAGATCTAGGATTTACAGCTCCTTCATCTTTGGTCCGATCTCTTTCAGATTCTTACATGATAGGAACCTACACAAATAATACACAAAATTTATTTATAATTTTCCAAACTAAAGATTATGAGTACACTTACGCTGGAATGCTGGAGTGGGAGAAGACCTTGGCTGGTGATATGCTTTCTTTATTTGAACTTGATACAAAAGAAAGTAAAATAAAAATAAGTGATAGAAAATGGAAAGATGTAATTATAAACAACAAAGATGCAAGAGCTCTGGTAAATGAAAATGATAAAATCATACTCTATTACTTATTTACTGATAAAAGTAATCTAGTTATAGCAAGTGATGAATCTACAATAAAAGAAATAGTGGCAAAATTAATATTAAAAAATATAAAACCACTATAAAATTACCAATTTATTCACATTAATGATAGTATAAGTGTATGGAAAAATATAAAACAAAATTAGAAGAAGAAAAAAAACTATTAGAAGAAGAACTAGCTCGTATTGGCAAGTTTGATAAAGAAACAAATGATTGGGAAGCAACTCCTGAGAGTGAAATAAAATCTCAAGAAGTCCAAGATGATGGAGACATGGCAGAGAGAGCAGAAGATTATGAAGAAAGATCAAGCACTCTATCAGCCCTAGAGACACGATTGAATGATATCGAAGATGCTCTCGCACGAATAGAGGAAGGAGGGTATGGATTATGTGAAGTTTGTGGAAATAAAATAGAAGAAGAAAGACTAGAAGTGAATCCAAGCTCAAGAACATGCGTTGCTTGTATGGAAAAAGTTATTTAGTTTAAAATCCTCATTAACATATAAGGGTGTTGTGGGGATTTTAATTTATATGTCGTTTTCAAGAATATATTCAGCACAAACACATCTTTTAAAAGGGAAGATTGTAACAGTAGAAGTAGATATTACAAAGAAAACTTTGCATTCTTTTACACTTGTTGGACTACCTGATAAGGCCGTTGATGAATCGAAGGATAGGATGAGCTCTGCTTTGAAAAATTCTGGATTTGAATCTCCTAAAAATCAAAACCAAAAAGTCGTCATTTCTCTTTCCCCAGCTGATCTTAAAAAAGAATGTCCTTACTTCGACCTTGCTATCGCCCTTGCATACTTACTCTCTGCTGAAGAAATAAATTTCGATCCAGAACATAGAATCTTCCTCGGGGAACTTTCTCTCAATGGTGAACTTCGACCAATAAAAGGCGCACTGCCACTTACACAGGAAGCAAAGAAACTGGGCTTCAAAGAAATATTTTTACCAATAGACAACGCAGGTGAAGCAGCTTTGGTAGATGGGATAACAATTTATGGAGCCAAAAATTTAAAAGAAGTTATTGATCATATTTTTATTCCCAAAAAAGATAGAAAAGGGAATTTACTTGAAAAAGAAAGAGAAAAAATATCTCCTTTTCCAAAAACAGAAATTATTCATAAAGAGAAAGAAAATATTATAGACTTCTCAGATATTAAAGGCCAAGAAGGTGCAAAGAGAGGGCTTGAAATTGCAGCAAGTGGTGGGCACAATATCGCCATGTCAGGACCACCTGGCACAGGTAAGACAATGCTCGCAAGAGTCTTTTCAAATATTCTTCCAGACTTAGATAAGGATGACTGCCTTGAAATTACTGGTATACACTCCGTCGTCGGACTTCTAGAAGATGCTATCATCACAGATCCACCGTTTCGAGCACCACACCATACAGCAAGCTACGTCTCAATGATTGGTGGTGGAGCAAATCCTAAACCAGGGGAAGTCACACTCGCACATAGAGGAGTACTTTTCCTAGATGAATTCCCAGAATTTGAAAAAAGAGTTTTGGAATCGCTTCGTCAACCACTAGAAGATAATATCGTTTCAATTTCTCGCGCACGTGGTTCGGCTATATTCCCGTCGAACTTCATCCTCGTAGCAGCCATGAATCCTTGTCCATGTGGTAATAAAGGCAATAAGCAGAAAGATTGCATTTGCAAGCAAGGAGACCTAGATAGATATAAAAGGAAACTTTCAGGACCTATCATGGATCGTATTGATATATGGGTAACAGTACAGAATGTAGATTATGAAAAACTTTCAAGTGTAATTCAAGAAGGAGAGAAAACAAATACAATAAAAGAGAGAGTGAAAATAGCACGAGAAATACAAACAAAAAGATTTAAAAATGCACCAAGGAAAATAAACACAAATAGTGAGATGAATGTAAAAGAATTAAATATTTACGCACCACTAGATAATGAAACTAAAAAATTGCTAAACCAAAGCGCCGAACGCCTTCAGCTCTCCGCCCGTGCCTACCACCGCACCATCAAGCTCGCCCGCACCATCGCCGACCTTGAAGGAACTCCAAATATTTCTCAAACGCATATACTAGAGGCACTGCAATACAGACCGAGAGAAAATTAAAATACACATCTACGCCATGACGTAGATGTGTATTTTTGTATATATAAATATTTTAAAATACTGGTCTGATTGTTGAGCCGTTGGACTTTTCAATTTGGAAGTGAAGGTGAGGGCCAGTGGAGCGGCCAGTATTACCACTTTTGGCAATTTGATCTCCTTGGGAGACAGTATCTCCGACGGACACAGAAACTTTCGATAAGTGAGCATATCTTGTAAATGTTCCGTTTAGATGTTGTATCATTATATAGTTACCATATCTACCACCACAACTTCTTCTTCCTTCTACACAATAGCCAACGGCTTCAACGACTGTTCCTGTCGCTGCGGCAAGAACTGTACTACCACGACTTACTCCTATATCTATACCATAATGAAATCCTCCTCTACGTGAACCATAAGGGGAAGTCGTAGGGCCGCCTGCAGGTCTCAAATAATAACCAGACGCTACTGTCGATGGAGTATAACTAGGGCTAGAACCAGGCTTCTTACTTGATGGCTTCTCGGCTATAACTGCAGGCTTCATAATACCATTCGGAACATAAAGAATACCCCCTACTTTTAATCCTTCGGTCTTTGAAACATCATTGAAGACCATAATATCTGTGACATCAGCCTCATATTTGGCTGCTATTTTATCAAGATTGTCACCCTTCTTTATAATGTGCTTCACACCGGTCACTGGTAAGATATTAAGCTTCTGACCCACTTTAAGAGTACTACCGGTCAAGTTGTTCTCCCATTTGATAGTATTCATAGACACGTCAAACTCTACAGCAATCTCAGATATAGTATCGCCACTTTTAACTTCATACACAGTCATCTCTCCAGAAGAATCACTTTCAATTCCCTTACCAAAAGGGCTATTGCTATCTGCAGAAAGGGCACCGTCGTCTGTATTTATATCTGTACCATTAGTTGCATTCTTCATGTCTGGATCTATAGAAGACTCTAAAAGTGGAATATTTTGGGAATTATTTGAGAAGTTGTCTGTTCCAAAGTTGTCTGTATTTGTATTTGTATCAGCTGCTTGGGTTTTCGCCCCAGTAATAAAATCAAAAAAGCCAGCATTTGCCTGTGAAGGGATGCCGACTATAAGAGAAGCTAGAAGGATAAATGAATAAGCCTTAATAGTATAAGACTTGGTAAATAAGGATATTTGGGAATCTTTTGTTTTACGTTTTATAGGCCTAGTTTATAACTACAACACATTACCCCAAGATTTGGAACTACAGTACGACCGCAAAAGTGCGAAGCTGTAATCATAAGTAATGATATCGTAATTGTTACGATCATCTCAGAAAGCCTTCAAAATAAAGCTTTTCTCGGTATTTCAGCATAATGAACCCCTAGTTAAGAGGCCCTATCTACAAGGGTATCGCATATGGGGTCCATAGTCAACTAAGTTATGCACAGGTACAAAAAGACCTCAATAAGATATTGTCTTGTATTATTTTTGGGCTTTTTTGACAAAGACAAAATATATGATTATAATTAAGAACATGCAAGAAAATAAAAGCGCTCCAGCCATAGATAATAAAAAACCTGTACCTGTTTTCAAGGGTCCAAATGTTACTAAAGAGAAAATTACTAAAAAACAACCACCCAAAAACCCAAAATCTGTAAAAAAAGTAACAGTAATAAAAAAAGATACAGAGACTATAAAAGTAAATGAAAATAAAGGTGAAAATGTCACTAAAACTGAAACCTATGATATAAATAAAATTAAATCTCGCCAAGAAATAGTAAAAAATAGACAGGCAGAAATTGCTCCACTACTTGGAGACCCAAAGAATAAAGATCTAGTACAAGAATATGACGAACTAATAAAAGAATCTCTTTCCATTGAAAAAAGACTAAACGAAATAAAAACAGAAACACCCGAACTAGAACAAACGACGAAAGAAGGTGATGCAAAAGATAAAAAAATAATTATAGAAACTAATGCTGAGAAAAAAACTTCGGGAAAAGAAAAAACAGCAGAAAATACTGAAAATAAAAAAATAGAATTAGAGCTTGATAAAAATCTTGAAATAGCAAGGAATAAATATATTGAGGAATATAAAA
>JAPLXT010000057.1 GCA_026395935.1 Candidatus Nomurabacteria bacterium
TCATAAATTTATGTAAACCTCCAGCTTCTTTGATTAATTCATCTCCAGGTTGTAAATATAAGTGATAAGTATTTGCTAAAACTACAGGTGTACCTAATTCTTTTAGTTGCTCCGGAGTCAAAGACTTCACTGTCCCCTTTGTCCCCACAACAACAAAAGATGGAGTCTCTATATCTCCATGTGGTGTACTCAGAATTCCAGCTCTACCTAAAAAATTTGGAATTTTCTTTTCAATTTTAAAATCAATTGCTTTCATTTAATTACGATCAACAAAAACCCATTTGAGATTTTGGATATTAACAGGTGAACTTAAAAGTACTTTTTTCACTGGATCATTGGGGTTTGAAATGACATCTCCAATAACAGCTACAACTTCGGGTTGTAAACTAGACATTACAACAGATCCGCCCTTAGTATAAGGTAAATCTATAGGTATAATCATTTCAAAATTTCCACCACCGCGACCTACAAGATCAACATTAGTATTCGCACCATCTATCATGGCTGTCGTAATTGTTCCAGGACTAGAATAAAGCACCACAAGTGAGGTATTTTTATATACAGTATTAATTTCACCTATTGGAGTTGTTACATTTGAGTATACTTTATCTCCTGCTGCGATTTTATCATCTGCCCCAATATCTATAATCAAAGTATCATAAGGCGAATAACTTGGTTTCGTCAGAATATTTGCAAGAATCATATCCATTTTTGTTGGAACTCGTCCAAATGATTCTTTTAAAGAAATATTTTCATTTTTCAAAACTTGATAGTCAACCAAAGAATTTTTCAAATCGACATTTTCACTTAAAAGATTTTGATTCTCTTTATATACAGAGGCTTTGGTACGGGCAACGTAACCAATATTTATTAAATTGTTTTTTACAGATGTTTCTATTTTCCAAATTGGTCTACCAATAAAATGTAATAAATTACTAGAAAAACCAAAAACTCCTAAAACGGCAAGCAACAAAAAAATACTTAAAAATATTAAATTTTTAATCATTCTTCTTTTTTTAACTATTTCTTTTTTATCTCGGAACTGATGTATCATCTGTGTTTAATAAAACTTCTTGATAAGTTTCAAATTCGTCGAGCACGACTCCAGCTCCGCGAGCAACTGCCGTCAATGGATCTTCAGCTATATAAATAGGTATTTTAAGGGTATTTTTAAGTAGAACATCGAGACCGCGGATCAAGGCGCCCCCACCTGAAAGGACAAGTCCTCGATGCATGATGTCTGAAAGAAGCTCTGGAGGTGTAGTCTCTAATACTTCTTTAACCCCATCTACTAAGCTAAGAATTGAAGGAAGTATAGCTTCACGTATGTCTGAATCTGTGACAATAACTTGACGAGGAAGACCCGTGACCAAGTCTCTACCTCTGACTTCAGCTTCCATACCATCACCTTCTACAACTGAGCCAATCGCAATTTTTACATTTTCCGCAGTCCTTTCTCCAATAAGTAATTTAAACTCATCTTTCATATAATTAATGATATCAGTATTAAGTAAGTCCCCTGCAATTTTTAAATTCTTTGAACGAACAACACCAGAAAGAGAGATGACGGCTATGTCTGTAGTTCCTCCTCCGATATCTACAATCACAGATCCAACGGCTTCTTTCACAGGGAGACGTATACCGATAGCAGCAGACATTGGCTCCTCTATAATATAAACTTCTCTAGCTCCAGCAGAACGAGCTGCATCTTCTACTGCACGAATTTCTACATTCGTAATTCCAGTTGGTACTCCAAGCACAACGCGTGGACGAATAAACTTTTTTGATATTTTTTCAGCTTTACCTATTAGATAAGAGAGCATTTCTTCTGTAACTTCAAAATCAGAAATAACTCCATCCACAACTGGACGAATAGCTCGTACGTGCCCAGGCGTGCGCCCAAGCATTTGCTTGGCCTCAGCTCCGACAGCTACGATCTGACCAGTCTTTTGATTTACCACAACCACAGATGGTTCGTTTATAACGATACCATGACCCTTCAAATAGACCAGCGTGTTCGCTGTCCCCAAGTCGATACCGATATCATTAGAAAACATTTGGTAAATTTTTTTAAACATATATTAAAATTAGGTTCTAGTAACTAGTTTTTAGTTTCTAGTAAACCTATTAATTCTTCAAAAGACATTACTTTTCCACTTGTTTCAGTTCTTTTTTTCACTTCAAATCCTCCGTCAGCTAAACTGCGCTTGGAAACGACAACTCTATGAGGTATACCTATGAGGTCTGCATCTGCAAACTTCTCCCCTGCACTCATATCCGTACGATCATCAAATAATACTTCAATACCTTTTTGAGTCAACTTATTATAGAGTTCTTCTGCGCCTTTTACTACATTCTCATCTCCACCGAGCATTAGCAAGTGCACCTTAAATGGAGCAATGCTTTCAGGCCAGATGATACCCTTGTCGTCTGAAAGAACTTCTACTACTGTGCCCATAAGGCGCCCTGGTCCAATTCCATAAGAGCCCATAAATACTGGCTTTTCTTCGCCTGTTTCTGTTTTATATTTTAATCCTAATGCATCAGAAAAACGAGTACCGAGAGTAAAAATGTTCCCGACTTCTACTGCTTTATTCTCTACCAAACCCTCTTTCTTGATACCTAAACTGGTCAAAACTTCGTCATTATAAACTTCTTTATTTATAGCTATTCCTTTGTCCGAATCTACGTAAATAGTATCTTCTCCGGTAGAAGTAATAGTTTGAAATTCATGAGAAAACTTTGAGAACATTCCACCCGAAGCAAAAGTGATATAAGTAAGATGACCTATACCCGCTCTTTTAAAAATATTTTTATAAGCCTCTTTTGATTTCTCATAAAATAAATTATGTTCTTCTTCATCTTTACAAAATGAATAAAGATCTTTCATTACAAATTCTCGGCATCGCATAATACCACTCTTAGCTCGTGCTTCATTACGAAACTTTGTCTGGAATTGATAAACGTATTTAGGAAGATCTCGATATGACTGAATAAAAGAAGTCATCATCTTTGTAATGGCTGCCTCGTGAGTAACAGCGAGGCCGAGCTCTGTATCATTTTTTAATTTTGTTTTAAACCAAACATCAACTTTGTCATCACTCCATTGGTCAGTAGGTTCCCAAGTGCTTTTCTCTTGAAGAGCCGTAAGAGTGACTTCTTGCCCTCCGATGGCATCCATTTCCTCACGTATAATGTTTTCAATTTTCTTTACAACAAGAAGACCAAGCGGGAGATAAGAATATACCCCTGCCATTTCTTTATTAATAAAACCTGCCTTTATAAGTAATTCGGCATTTAGAGACACCTCATCTGCTGGGCTCTCTTTCTTTGTTTTAGTGAATAGTTGTGATTGCTTCATACCCACATACTACCTTAAAAAGAGCTTTTTGACAATTTTAAATATTTAGAAATTTTTGAATTATTTCTTAATTTATATTGAATTTCTCTTTATCAAAAACCATGAATTTTTACCCAAAACGAACGATAGCAAAAGCTGGGTAAAAGTTATTTCTCACCATATCCCCTTGCAAGTTTGAATGTTTTTAAAGTA